>JADFHU010000575.1 GCA_022567055.1 Planctomycetota bacterium | reverse complement strand
ATCAACACCCTCGAATCTCTGTTGCCCGACCAATTCGAAATTTTGGATGATCGCGGACTCAACATCGAGAAACTGCTCGACAACCGAACGTACCTCGAGACGTCGTCTAACCGGACTTAACCTGTTGTAGCGGGCGTTTTTTCTTGTATGATCAATATCCAAGGCAATCTCCGCGGTACGGACACCCTCTATGCGATTCAGGCCGCGCATGCCGTCCGGCGTCGACCAGCTCTCAAACGAAATGAAACGTTCTTTCATATTGGGCACATCCAGCCAGCATTCACGGGGGACAATCGTGGCTGTCTCAAAACCGGAGTCGTTGCCGTCTTGGTCGTTGTACAGATAATTAGTTCCCCTGAAATAGAGCGTTTGAACGGACTTGAGTTCGTCCATCACCTCGGTCAAAGCATAAACGTGTGTTTCGAATTGCGGCAAGATCCATATGACGGCCATTAAGGCCACTAAGGCCACTACTACTGTTGCGATACCCAATTTCATCGATGGACTATTCATAATAATTCTCCAAATACTCGGCTCAGCAAAGGCCGGTGATTTCTCATGGTTTTGGTCAAACCGATCAAGGGCTTCTGCCATGACCCTCTGGTCCACGCTGGGACCGGTTTGAATGTGGCAGTCGTTGATCAGTTTCTTTATCAATTGGTTGTCTTTCATGTATGCACCTCACCATTCAGGATGAGACGAAGCTTCCGCACGCCATAGCGGTACCGGCTCTTAGCGGTGTTGGCGGAAATCCCGAGTTCCCGAGCAATGGCCCTCAGTGGCAAATCGGCCTGTATATGGAGCATCACAATCTCGCGTTGCTCGTAGGGCAACTGCTCCAACGCACCGGCCAACAGACTCACCTGCTCATTACAGACCATACGATCCAACGGGTCCTGGGCAGACTGTTCTATCTTAACAGGTTCACCGAGATTGCATCGTACGCGACTCGTACGCAGGGCATCGCGTGCCTTGTTGGCCGTACAGGTCATCAGGTAGGCCCTCAAACTGCCGGTCAGGCGAAACCCTTTAAGGTTGTCCACAAATGCAACGAAGACATCGTGCACGATATCCTCAGCAGAAGCCCTGTCGTTCAATAGGGCCATCGCCAGCAGTAGCAGGTTGGCCTTGTACTTCTCGTAGATCCGGGCCAGGGCCGGTCTGCTCCCCTGTTTGCATTTCAGAACAAGAATCTTGTCTTCCATTGAGGCCATTCAGTCTTCACATCGAACGTTCGTCATGAGTATAACGATTCAAGAGCCCCGATGGGTTTAAGGGCGGACAGAAAAATTAATGACACAGTCCAATGGTTCTTCAAGGCCGAGACAAAAACAGGACTGCTGCTGCTCTGCAACCGATATAGGGGGCATCATGCGGACACGTTTTTCAAAGGGCACGAATCTTTCTCAGGACAGTGAGAATCAGTAGTCAGCAGCCGGCGTCGTGGCTTGGTGTCAGTTTTGGGTTCTCAGTGCCGGTTAGAGCAGACTACCATTTCTTGCTCAAAACCAGAGCAGGAATGTGCATACCTTTCGCGCGAGAATCGTGGAGACGTGGAGCTTAGCGATCACTGCGGATCGCGGCGTGACAATCTTCAATTCGTGTCTGTGTGCTGTACTTGTGACTTGAACGCGTCAAGTCTTATATGCATTAAACGGTTGGGATATCGTCCAACTGACCGATCTCGGTTTGCGGATCCAATAGCAGCGGATAGTAGGTTCCACCCATGGGTTCGCCCTTGGGAACTGCCGGATAGTTGTCCGCTCCCGGGGCGTTGTCATGATCTCTATTCGAAACAACGCCATCCGCGAAGACGTTTATCAAGGTCGCCCGCCGCGAGCGGTCAGATCTGTTCTCATAAGATCCGTGCATGAGCAGGGGATGATGAAAACTCGCGTGACCGATCTTCATTTCAATCGGAACTCTGTTATCAAAGTCGGAAACCTGTGCGTCCGTTAAGACCTGGCGAACAGAGTTCATGTCTCCGGCCAGGCCGGTCTTCTCGAGCAGACCCCATTTGTGGCTCTTGGGGATGTAATACATGCATCCGTTTTCCGTGCTGGCGTCATCCAAGGCAATCCATGAGGTCAGGTGATTCATGGGCGAGGTCCACGTCCAGTAGGAATAATCCTGATGCCATGCCACCACGGCACCGTGCTTGGCGGGCTTGGAAAAAAGCTGGTCATGAAAGAGGCGAAACCCTTTGCCAATTAACTGATAGGCCACCATGCGAAAGGCCGGGGCCCAGAGGATGTCATGAAAGGCCGGACTCACGCGCCAGGCACCTAAGGCATGAAACAGGACCGTGTCGGGGTCTTCGGATTCGTTGGAGTGGTACTCATAAAAAAACTCGTTGCCCGGATTCGACGGATTGACGAGATCCTGGAGATCAGCACGAAGTCGCTCGACTTGTTCATCGTTGAGTACTTTGATGTCCTTAATAAAACCGAAGTCTTTAAAATGCCGTATCTGTTCCTCACTGAGCGCATAGCTGCGCCATTCTTCGGAAGACCGGGGTTGATTGAATAGCTCAGTGACTGGGCGATCATCCAGTCCATAATCTCTGCTCATGCTTGATTCCCTCAGAACTTGATGGACGCGCACTGGGGCTGATACCTTCGTCAATGACTTCCACAGTTTAGACGTGATTCTATCACCAAAGGAGACGACGTTTCAACGGTGAAATGGGTCGAAAGACCACCTAGATTGCCGTCGGGCCGTTGAATTGGGTTGCGAGTGGCCGTCGAGCCCGAAATGGCCTCCCATCGGGCCCAAAATGAGGTTCTAATCTGCGGATCTCGGCCTGGTCGACAAAAGTGCGCATATGGGTAGCAGTCCGTCTGGCCTGTTTTCGTGCTCGTGCTCAGCGAAGCGGTACTCGTAATCGTAATCGAGAGCACCGAGAAACTGAGTACGAGCACGAGCACCATTTCTACGTCGAGTCGCGTGACCCGGAATTTAACCAGGCTTGGATCTCTAAGTAAAGCGTTGGATTGACAGCGAGATCCCGGCGCGCTAAGGTAAACCGCCCGACGGTCGAAACACACGTCATTCGGAATCCTGTTTTTTCTTGACCGAGCATGGACGCATGAATTATCTCGCCGACCTACACGTTCACTCACACTATTCCATGGCCACCAGCAAGGATCTTGTCCCCGAACATGTGGATCTGTGGGGTCGCATCAAGGGGATCACGGTCGTGGGCACGGGGGATTTCACGCATCCCGGCTGGACCCAGGAGCTTAGGGAAAAAATCGAGCCGGCCGAAGCGGGTCTGTTCCGCCTCAAGCCCGAGTGGCGTCTCGACGCGGGGCCTCGTCACGACAGGACCGCCGACGGGCACATTCGTTTTATGCTCACCTCGGAGATCAGCACCATCTACAAGAAGGGCGACAAGACCCGCAAGGTTCACCATGTGATCCTGTCCCCGGACTTCGAGACGGTGGAGAAGATCCAGTACAAGCTGGGACAGCTCGGCAACATCACCTCCGATGGACGTCCCATCCTGGGGCTGGATTCCCGGCACCTGTTGGAGATCGTCTTAGAGGCCAACGAAGACAATGTCTTCATCCCCGCCCATATCTGGACCCCCTGGTTCTCGGCCCTGGGGGACAAGTCGGGCTTCGATTCCATCGACGAGTGCTACGGCGATCTGGCCCAACACATCGACGCCGTGGAAACGGGCCTCTCCAGCGATCCGCCCATGAACTGGCGCTGCAGTTTTCTCGACCGCTTCACCATCGTCTCCAACTCTCCTGTCGTAGCCAGGATGACGTCCAGCGCCGTACCGGATGTAGCAGGTCGGGGCCTCGTGAACCGGCCCAGAGCCAAGCGCTTCACAGGGATCTTCGCCTCCACAGAACCGTCTGGCGAGACCAGTTTGGGCCCCGCTGCCGCCAGCAGCGTCGTCAATCGCTCCTGAGTAACCCCCTCGACTTCGCTCTGGTGTACGACGAGCAGCGCGCGCCGGGGCACGTCGTTGGTCCGGGGCGAACCGGGCACCGCGATCGCGATCTGGAGCGCACTGATCTGACGCATGGGCTCCGAACCGGTGTCTATTGCGTTCATCACTTCGACGAGCCTGTTCGAAGACCACCTGAACATCCGAAGCTCGGGGCCGACTCCGTCCTTCGCTGCCACCACCAGCTCGTCC
>JADFHU010000574.1 GCA_022567055.1 Planctomycetota bacterium | reverse complement strand
ACCTAAATCTGAGCGGATCATTCGGTAACTTATTGTCGTGCACGTCCTAACACCACGAATCGCTTGAGATCGACAGAGATTGATTGTAATGTAGTAGGAGTCTACTATGTCTAAGGGACCGGCAAGAAATAACTTGGACTTTTGAATGCCCAATTGCACCCCATCTTGGATCGCTTCTCAATCGCGACGTCCGCGACGTAGAACAGCTACGCCTATGGTTTCGCTAAGAAGGCTTGGAAGGGACAGTCTTTTAAAAGACTGTCCCCCATCCTTGTTTCTACCCAATATGGGGCACACTTGGACCCCAAATTGTCCAACTTATTTCTGGCCGATCCCTAAACCCAAGGCGTTTACGTTAATTGAGCTGCTGGTCGTGATCGCGACGATCGCGATCCTGATGGCCATCCTCTCGCCCGCCCTGCGGCGGGCCCGAGAGTCCGCCCGGACGGTCGTGTGCCAGAACCACCTAAGGCAGTGGTCTCTCTGCCTCGATATGTACACCTCCGATCATGACACCAAATTCATGCCCGGAATAGATGAGGACTGGCCCACGGGACGTTATTCATGGATCTATACCCTCATGCCCTACTATGAGGACAAGGCCATTCGCCTCTGTCCCAAGGCCAAGAGGACCGAAGCGGAAGGAGGGCGTCTGCCCTGGGCGGCGTGGAATGTCAGTGAGACCAACCCCAGTGACTTCTCCCTACTGAGGGATCCCGATTTCAAGATCGGCAGCTACGGAATCAACTGGTGGGTCAATGATAGTGACATCTCGATTGGCTCACGGGATGCAAAGCAAAAGTGGCACTCCACCGGGCAAAAACAGCCCAGTCGTATCCCGGTCTTCATGGACTGTGGTTTCATGTTGGCCCGTCCCGATGCGGCAGATCCAGCCCCGGCCCAAGACGGCGAATTCCTCTGGAGTTTCGGCGGCGGCATGCGGCGGGTCTGTACCAGCCGACACACCGGGCGGGTGAACATGCTCTTTATGGACGGGTCCCTGCGCAAGGTCCGCCTCAAGGAACTCTGGCAGCTTAAGTGGCACCGGAATTTCGTGCCCAGAGAACCGGTATGGCCGGATTGGATCGAGGCATTGTAAATGACTTCCAGGCAAACATGCTTCAGGCGACTATCGTTTCTGATACTACCCACTTTGGTTTCCTGCAGCGTAGAGACTGCGGCCGAGAACGATTTTGGCAGTGACGTTGCCTTCCTGAAGCAGCACAGTGACGTCGTGGTCCTGGCCGATGAGACCGGCCGGACGAAGATCGCTGTCAGCCCGGCCATGCAGGGGCGGGTCATGACCAGCACGGCGGGCGGGGACGGCGGCATGAGTTACGGTTGGATCAATTACGAGCTAATTCAATCGGGCGAGAACAATCCGCATATCAATGCCTTTGGCGGAGAGGAACGCCTGTGGTTCGGACCGGAGGGTGGGCAGTACTCGGTCTTCTTTGCCAAGGGTGATCCCTTTGATCTGGAACACTGGTACACACCGAAGGCCGTGAATGAGGAGCCCTTTGAGGTGGTCGAGCAGACGAAGGACTCCCTGCGCTTTGTCAAGGAGATCACTCTGCGCAACACCTCCGAGACAGATTTTCAACTCCGCGTGGACCGGCAGGTCAGGCTGCTGGACCGACAGCAGGTGCAGTCCCTCTTTGGGGTGACGATTGAGGAAGGCGTATCGATGGTGGCCTATCAAACCCGCAACCGGGTGACCAACACCGGACCCCGCGCCTGGCAGCGTCAAACGGGTCTGCTCTCCCTCTGGATTCTCTGCATGCTCAAGCCCTCGGCCGAGAACACCATCGTGATTCCCTTCCGGGCCGGTGATGCGGCAACCTTGGGCCCCATCGTCAACGACGCATACTTCGGCAAGGTCCCGGCGGACCGGCTGATCGTGGAGGAGAGCGTGCTGTTCTTCCGCGGGGACGGGGCGTACCGCAGCAAGATCGGTCTTACCTACCGGCGCTGCAGGTCCGTCTGTGGCAGCTATGATGCCCGGAACGGCGTTCTGACCCTCATGCATTTCAATAAACCCTCACAGCCCATGGACTATGTGAACTCGATGTGGGAGATCCAGGCTGACCCTTACGCCGGTGACGTCGTCAACAGCTACAACGACGGACCACCGGAGCCGGGTGTCCCACCCATGGGCCCCTTTTATGAGCTGGAAAGCTCCTCACCGGCCCTGGCCCTCGCGCCCCATGCGTCCTACCGGCACGACCACTGCATCGTCCATGTTCAGGGCAGCGAAGCGGCGTTAGATCCCATCGCCCGCAAGACCCTGGGCGTCGGCATTGCGGAGATCAAGGGCAAGTTCGGTCAGTAGACAGCAGATCTGAGCATCGGAGAAACAGCATGACTAGAAGTCATCCCAAATCCTGTTTTGTAACGAGATTGAGCGAAAAGTCTGTGGAAAACTCAGAGGTGGACGCCGAAGGCGCCCGCGAAGCGGCAATTGCTCGGAGGCGTACTGAAGTACGTCGAGAACCTTTTTCGCCGACAACGCCGATCCACGGCCTTTGCAGCCAATCGCAGTCGAAAGAGGTTTTGGGATGACTTCTCATCTAGACTACACGCTTGTCGTTGGACTGGAGATCCATGTCCAATTGAGCACCCACAGCAAACTGTTCTGTGGCTGCGCGGTGGAGTTTGGGGCGAGTGCGAACAGTCGCGTCTGTCCCGTTTGTCTGGGCATGCCGGGTGTCTTGCCGGTGATGAATCGCCAGGCCTATGAAGATTCCGTCCTAGTCGCGTCGGCCTTGAACTGTAAAATCGCACCCTTCACCAAATGGGACCGCAAGAGCTATTACTATCCGGATCTGCCCAAGAACTTTCAGACCACGCAGTATGACTTGCCCTTGAGCTATGATGGTTTCATCGAAATCCCCGTAGAGAATGCTGGGCCCAAGAGAGTTCGCATCACTCGGGCTCATCTCGAGGAGGACGCCGGCAAGAATCTGCACAGCTCGGGTCCCTTTTCTCAGGTGGATCTGAATCGCACGGGCACGCCGCTGTTGGAGATCGTGACCGAGCCCGACCTCAACGCCCCCGCCGAGGTCAAGGCCCTGGCCATGGAGCTGCAGCGGATTGTCCGCTACCTGGGCGTCTCGGAGGCGGATATGCAGAAGGGTCACATGCGCTTTGAGCCCAATATAAACCTCCTGATCCGCAAGGAGGGCCGGGAATACAAGACCCCCATTACCGAGGTCAAGAATCTCAACAGTTTTCGGGCCTTGGAGCGGAGCGTGGCGTTTGAAACCCAGCGGCAGTTGGACGCGTTCTGCGAAACGGGCCAGACAATGGTATCGGGCTCCAAGACGACACGGGGCTGGGACGACGGACGCCAGGTCACCGTGTTGCAGCGAGAAAAGGAGGAGGCCCACGACTACCGTTATTTTCCCGAGCCGGACCTGCTGCCGGTCGAGATGGATGCCGCCTGGCTGAAAAAGATTCAGTCCCGGCTCTGTGAGTTGCCCCTGCAAAAGCAGACGCGTTTTGAGAAGAAGTATCAACTGAGCCGCTACGATGCAGGTGTTCTCAGCGCAGAGCGTGCCACGGCCGATTTTTTTGAGGAGGCCGTGGGACACGGCGCGGAACCTAAGCGCGTCTGCAATCTCCTGACGCAGGTGGGCCTGAAGTTGGCCCATGAACGGGACCGTAGTCTGGTCGAGTTGGGTCTGACCAGCCGGGCCGTGGCCGACCTGGCGCTGATGGTCACACGCGGTGAGGTGAGCGCGAGCGCGGGCAACACCCTGCTAGAACACATGGTGACCTCGGGTAAGCGGCCCGAGGTCTTGGCCGCGGAACTGCAACTGCTGCAGAAGAGTGATTCCGCGGAACTGGAGATCATCGTGGACAAGATCCTGCGGGAGCAAGACAAGGCGGTTGCGGAAGTCCGGGCAGGAGGGAAAAAGGCCAAGAAGGCCCAGGGTTTTTTGCTGGGGCAGGTCATGCAGAGGACCGGAGGGCAGGCGAATCCTAAGGTGGTGTCTGAACTGCTGGCCAAGAAGTTGAGTTAGGACGTGCACGACAGTAAGGGATCGGCAATAAATAAGTTGGGCAATTTGGGGTCCAAGTTATTTCTTGCCGCTCCCTAAGGGCGTTTGAGACGAATTCGAGAAACCGGGGCCTGTGTCATTCGAGACACAGGCCCCGAGGCTATCGTTGAT
>JADFHU010000573.1 GCA_022567055.1 Planctomycetota bacterium | reverse complement strand
CATGTCCGTCTTTCATCCAAGTACGCTGATACAATTCCAAGGTATTCCGGTTTCCGGACTGGATGCCGATCTGCAGGTTAACCGTCCCTTCGTCAACAAGCAGCGAAACTTTTTCATCTTTCACCGACTGGGGCGTGGCAAGGCAGTAAAAGGGTAGTCCCAGCTCCTTCCGGTATCCTTACTCGCTATATTGCTGCATTATCTCGATTGCCCTGAAATGTCACCGGCGAATAGGGCGAGTGGCAGCATACAAGCGTAGCACGCAATATCCCGAAACATCCGCCAGGTGTCAAGAAGCCGAGTTCAGCCCCATAGGGTAAAGAAAATAAAGCATTGACAGCACAAGCTGGTGCAACTATAATTGCATGCTGTATGTGCCTGCTGCGGTCCTGAGCAGGTCCGTATGGGAAATATCGGTTGGAGTGCCCTGTGGCGACCAAACTTTGGAGGACGATCTCATGGGTATCAAGAAATGGAGTGTTCGTTTGGCGGCGATGGTTTTGCTGGCGTTGCTGTGCGTACCGGGCGCGTGGGCGCAATCGGGCGAGTGGGCGTTGAATTATAAGGTTGGCGGCCGGAGTATGACGGCGACGCTGACGTTGGAGGAGAAGGACGGTGCGTGGACGGGGGTCTGGAAAAGCAGCCGGGGGGAGCGCGCTGTCGAGGATGTGATGGTGGATGGGGAGGATCTCCGTTTTGTGCGTGTGTTCAACCTGCAGGGGCGGGAACGGAAGTTTGCGTTCTCGGGAACGATGAAGGCGGGTGTTTTGACGGGCCGCATGGGCGAGGGGGAGCGCGCGGTCACGGTGTCGGGCGCGTTGTCCGGGTACACGCCGGCGGCGGAAACCCGGGAACGCCGAAAGCGCGGTTCCAAGCGGCCGCCCACCATCGCGGATATGCCGTATGGCGAACACCCGAAGCAGGTGATTGATTTTTGGCAGGCCGCGTCGGACGCGCCCACGCCGTTGGTGCTGTACATTCATGGCGGCGGTTTCCGCGGGGGCAGCAAGTCGGGCATTAACCAGGGCACGCTTGGGGAATTGCTGGACGCAGGGATTTCGGTGGCGTCGGTCGAGTATCGCGTCATCTCGGACAAGCCGTTGCCGGCGGCGCATATGGACGCGCGGCGGGCGTTGCAGTTTTTGCGCAACAAGGCCGCGGAGTTGAATTTGGACAAGACGCGGGTGGGTGCGTTTGGGGGGTCGGCGGGTGCCCAGCTTTGCATGTGGCTGGCATATCACGACGAGATGGCGGCGGCGGACAGCGCGGATCCGATTGCGCGCGAGTCGACGCGGCTGATGTGCGTCGCGCAGAATGGGGGGCAAATCACGATGGACTTGGGTTGGTGGATTGAGCACATTCCTGGGTATGACGAGCCGCATCGGGATCAGCTCGCGTCCTTCGGCGTCAAAACGAAGGAGGAACTGGCGCCCATTATCGAGGAGTACTCAGTCATCACGCACGTGACGGCGGACGATGTGCCGACTTTCATGAGCTATGGCCAGAATCCCGAGGATCCGGTGCCGGAAGACCCGTCGAAGGCGTCGGGTTGGAAAGTGCATCACGTGATGTTCGGGATCAAACTCAAGGAGCGGATGGACGCGCTGGGCATTGAAGCAGACTTGAAGTATCCGCGTGGGGAATCGAAGTACGCGTCGAATGCGGAATTCTTCAAGGCAAAATTGCTGAAGCCATGACTGGGCCACTTTTCCTGTGGCTAACTTAGAGCCCCTACGCAAAATGATCGTCGCACCGAGAGCGAGCGTTTTTGCCTCTGGCAAGGAAGGCGAAGCAGGCCATCCGAGGATGGTCGATGGAGCCTGACGCCGTCCAGAGGGAAAATAAGCCGCTCGAATGCAGATTCATTTTGCGTGGGTGCTCTTACTGTGCTCACCTTAGAAGGAGGATGCACACATGACAGCAATGACTCGAACAAGAAACTTTTACAGCACCGCCCTCTTCCTCACGGCAGTCATTTTCATCCCCCTGTGCGCGAGCCAAGAGGAAGCCAAACAAACCGCATCAAGTGACGAAGCGAATACCATCGGCGGCCTCGCTATCCCCGATGGCGTCAAGGTCGTCCCGGATATTTTCTATCGCGAGGGGGACACGGACCGCTGGCAACTGGACTTGGCGATGCCGAAGGCCGAAAGCGCTAAACCCCGTCCTGCCATCGTTTTTGTCCACGGCGGCGGCTGGCGCAACGGAGACAAGCGCAGAGCGAATTTCCTGGGGCCCGCCCTCGAATTTGCTTCCAAGGGGTATGTGTGCGTCAGCACCAACTATCGCCTCGTGCAGCACGCACCCTTTCCGGCGTGCGTAGAAGACGTGAAATGCGCGGTGCGCTGGCTGCGTGCCCATGCGAAAGAGTACAACATCGATCCGGAGCGTATCGGCGCCTACGGCAATTCAGCAGGCGCCCATTTGGTGGCGATGTTGGGCCTGTGTCCGCCGGAAGCCGGCCTGGAAGGGGACGGGCCCTGGCAGGCCTATTCGAGCATGGTCCAGGCGGTGGTTTGCAGCGCCACGCCGGCCAGTTTCATGATGCCCATGAATGACCGGGCGCAACAGAGCAGGCAGAACGACTCAAGGAAAGCGGCTGGTGATGACACCCCGCGACGCCGTTCCAGGATGCCGGAGGAACTGCGGAAGAAAGTGTCACCGCTCACCTACGTTACCGCCGAGGCCCCCGCCTTTCTGATTATTCACGACACCGCCGACAAAACGGTGTCCATACGCCAAGGCGATGCGCTGAATAAGGCGCTGAAATATGCGGGCGCCAAGGACATCACTTATATGCGCTTCGAAGAGGGATACGGCCACGGTGTGTTTAGGAAGGGCATCGCGAAAACGGGACCGGCCATGGAAGCCTTTTTCGAACGGACATTGAAAGGTCACCAGAAATAGTCCAACCAGACATGAATATGTCAGCCATGCACACATTCAGATGGGTCGTTTTGGCGGCATTGTTCCTGGCGATCCACGCGCACGGCAATGCCGAAGTTGCGGACGGGAAGGTCTCGGTAAACTGGCTTGATCTCTATGAACCTCACGTAGATGACGAAATGCCATACCGTCTCATGAAACCTATGGGTTTCGATTCAAACAAGCGCTACCCCGTTATTGTTTCATTGCACGGTGGCGGCGGCAGAGGGACGGATAACCGGAAACAACTGAAGGGTTGGAACAGGCTTCTTGCCGAGGAGCAGAGGCGTTCGGATTACCCCTGCTACGTGCTCGCTCCCCAGACAACCCGTTTGTGGGATGCGGCGCACCTCAAGAACATCAAAGATGTCGTTGCGGCGTTGCCGTCCATTGACATGGGCAGGATCTACATCCTCGGGCATTCAATGGGAGGGCATGGGACGTATATCCTCATACAAATTGATCCCGGTTATTTCGCGGCGGCGGCGCCTTCGGCCGGGACCGGCCGGCCCCGGACCGAAGAGTTTATCGATGCATCATTGATTAAGGATGTCCCGATATGGGCCTTTCATGGGGACAAGGATAGGGTTTGCCCAATCGAGCGTGATCAGAAGCTTTTCGTTGAGATGAAAAAACTGGGAGGGAACATGAAGCTTACCACCTGGGCCGGTGACGGACATGGCATTGCAGAAAAAATGATTACCGGTGGTGACAACGGCAGCACCCAACTCAGCAGCGATCGCTGTGATCCGGAGACGGAGTTTATGCAATGGCTGTTCGCGCAGAAACGCACTCCAAAATGATATGCAATACAGGTCCATGAAATTTATTAATTATGAACCAAATCGGTGCGGCAGTCGCACCCTTCGCATGACACTGAAGGAATAGAAATAGGTTGACTCGAAGAAAACGCAGCATTCTGAAGTACGTTGCCCTGATCTTGTTCTTGTTGCCGTCGGCCTTGACGTTTGCCGCTATGTATCCCGCAACCATTGTGGAGGGAGTGGAATCCCACGACCGGGCGCTACATGTGCTGGATGGATGTATGCGCTGATCCGTCTATGTGTGTTGGGATACGATGGAAATTACTACCTGACCGGTACGACCGGGGGCGCCTCCGAGGGATTCAACATTCTGAATGTCGAGTTGCGCCCCAAACTGATCGACCCCTGGAGGAAGCCAAAACCAAAATCGAGGCCTTCGGATCGGAGATTTTCCGAATCCTCTGCAAACAGAGAAATATTACCGAAAAGG
>JADFHU010000572.1 GCA_022567055.1 Planctomycetota bacterium | reverse complement strand
CCCGTGGCTCGCTCAATCATCTGGTTCCAGGGATAGATGGCGGCCGGTTCAAACACCTGTTCGACCAGGAATCGGCCGACGCGCTCCTGCCCCACGTAACTGACTTGGGTGGGGTCATCCGCTTCGATGACGTCCGTCACGAGTTTGTGATGCAGTTGCGACGCGAACAGCTCACCCAAGAGATAGGTGTGATAGTAGCAGGGGGCAATGGCGAAATGGATCTTGGCGGCCCAATCGGGCTCATCTCTACCCTGCGGCCGCGTCACCCTCTGGTAAGTCTCGACCGTGTCCCACCAGAGGGCATTGAGATCCTGATCCGGATCGGCATAGAGCGCCCGCTCGAAGTGAAACATCACCATGGCCCAGCGGGCGAAGATCAACTGCTTGAGCTGGGCATAGTTGCCGGCAATCTCCTCGATGGCGACTCGCTGCTCCTCGCTCAGGTCCAGCATCTGCTGCATCCAACGTGCGTTTCGGCTGAGGCGACCGAAAAACATGGCAATGCCCTCGGTGGTGAAGATATGTGCCGGCTCACGCAATAGGTACGGCGTCTCCTGATCCATAAACTTGTCGTAGACCGCGTGACCCAACTCATGCAACTGCGTCTCCATCCAGGTCTCGTTGTCCTTGATATTGCACAGGATGCGAACATCCCCCGCGCGATCGATGTCCGTACAAAAGGCGTGGGGATTCTTCCCTCCCCGCTCATACAGATCGCTGTCATCCAAGATCGACGCCACATCGAGCCCCAGACCGGCATAGAATTGGGAGGAGAGGGTCTTGATGTCCTTACCCTTGTAGTAGACGTCCAGGTCCAGGTCATAGACCATCGGTGTCTCCTGGAAGAAGGGATCGTGGTAGTGCCAGGGTCGCAGATCCTCGACGGTGACGCCCAGGCGAGCCGCCAAGAGGGCATCCAACTGGCCCTTGACCCGCTGGAAGGGTTCCCGCGTGAGGTCGTCGAGTTCTCCGAAAAGCTGCACCAAATCCTCGACACGCTGCTCCGCGGTGACCAGGGACATCGTATGGTAGTTCTCGAAGCCCAGCGCGTGGGCCGCCTGATTGCGGAGTTTCACCAGGCGAATCAAATCGCCTGCCACCTGCGGTCCGATCTGCTTACTGGCCAGCCAGGCTTGCTTGCGTTTCTCTGGGTCCGTTTCCGTCTTGAGGATCTCCTTGATCCGATTGTCCGTGACCTTCTCCGGGCCCAACGTCGGACGATGCGTACTAAAGGTCCTTTCAATCTCAGTACTCAGTTCGACGGTTTGCTTCAACAGCTCGGGCGACACTTGATTGCCGAGGTACTGGTGATACAACACGTCGACTTGCCGAGTCAGCAGATCGTCCGCCAGCGACCCAGCGTCCCGGGCCGCCTTCAGCAGCGCAAACTCATCCGGATCACTGTAGATCCGTCGGATCTTCAATTCCAACGCGCTGAATCGGTCGTAGTGTTCCGATTCACCGGTGACGGCCGCCTGCCAGTAGGCCAGGGCCGCCTCTCGATGGAGAGGTTGTATCTGGGCAGTGTGCTTGGAGACGAACGCTTTCAACTGAGGTTCCTTAGGGTCATGGGACTGATGCGATGGCATGCCGCTGAAGTCAAACAAGCAGAGGAATATAACGCCTGCGCCGACGCGTCGTCTATCCATAAACGGGACACTCCATTGCCAAATGAGACTGTATCAACGCGGGCATTCTACGAGGTCACCAGAGAGGAATAAAGGCAAATGCTCGTGCCGGTCTGGGCTGGACCTTGTTCTGCCAGAGAGAGTGGAGTAGTGAGGGACCGGCAAGATCAAGCAGTATAGAGGTAGGGTCGATCTGGACCCTCTACTGACGTGCTATAGAAGCGACTTGACCAGCGCAACGACACGGTCGGAAGGCTTTGGGTTATCGCTGGGAAGACCCACTTCAAGTCGGACCACGGCCACATCTCCTTGCACCGTCACGTACGCACGTCCTCGATCCAAGGTCAGGTGTTCAAAGTCCATGCCGTCCGGAGTGGACAGGGCAGCGGCCAATGAGGGCGACCGCTCCAACTCCAGCAAGACCGCTCGAAAGACCTGATTCATGAGCAGGCCCGAGACGCTGACGGCATTCTCTCCGGCCCGGGTTGGGTTCACACCGGCATCGACTTTCTGACAGTCCAAGCGTACGCGGGAGGCGATGTAGCGCAGCAGCGCCGTATCCCGTGCAGCGGCAGACCGCGCCTCTCCGCCGAAGTCATGGGAGAGCACCAGGCTCCCCTCAAAGACCAGATTCCGTCGAGGCAGAGCCAGGCCCAGGTGCACGCCATTGGGCAGGGCTCCCACCCTCTCGTCCAGATAGAAGAAGTACTTTCGCTGGGCGGTGCGGGCTCGCTCGTCAAATACGAACAAGGTGAACCAGCGTCGATATCCGTTGCGGCGCTGGCCAGAGATCGCGATGACGCGGTCGCCCCGGCTGACCAACTCCGTGCGCCGACCATCGTTGCCAACCATTCCCTGCGCGGCTTCGAGGGCCCGCAGGACATCCCATTCGCTGGTCTCCTTCAGAGTCGTCTCATGGTAATGCCGCGCCAACTGGTTGTAAGCCGGGTCTCCCGGCAAAATGGACTGCTGGAAACTACATCCACAGAGTGCCGCGAAGAGCCACAGTATCGGCCCATAGACCCCGCCCCGGCAGACACACAACTCAAATCCCACACTCCCGACCATCATCTCTATCTCCTACTGGGTCGGTGAGTGTCCTGCTCTCGGGCCTGCGCCCCACTGTCACGGGGGCGCAGACGAGCACACCGACCTACACTACTTTGGCGTCAATCCACTTCATCATGTCACGAAGCTGTCGACCCACGGTTTCCAACTGGCTGCCGTGGTCTTTCTCGTACAGTGCGTTGAAGTTCTTCAGACCGGTCTGGTATTCGTTGACCCATTCCCTGGCGAATTCGCCCGACTTGATCTCGCTCAGAATCTTCTTCATCTCGGCCTTGGTCTCTTCGGTAATGATGCGGGAACCGCGGCTCAAGTCACCATACTCGGCGGTATTGGAGATGCTGTAGCGCATATAGCTCAATCCGCCGTCATACATCAGATCAACGATCAACTTCACTTCGTGCATGCACTCAAAATAGGCGATCTCCGGCTGATAGCCGGCCTCCACCAGGGTCTCGAAGCCCGCCTTGATGAGGGCGCTCAAGCCACCGCACAGCACCACCTGCTCGCCGAAGAGATCTGTTTCCGTCTCTTCCTTGTAGGTGGTCTCGATGACACCTGCCCGCGCCCCACCGATGCCGTTGGCCCAGGCCAAGGCCACCTCCTTCGCATTGCCGGAAGGGTTCTTCTCGACGGCGATCAGGCACGGAACGCCGCCGCCCTTCACATACTCACTGCGCACCAAGTGTCCCGGCCCCTTGGGGGCAATCATCACCACATTCACGTCTTCAGGAGGCACGATGTACTTGAAGTGAATGTTGAACCCGTGGCAGAATCCCAGTGTCTGCCCCTCAACCAGGTTGGGCGCAATCTGGCTCTCGTACACCTTGGCCTGTACTTCATCGGGCAAGGTCATCACGATCAGCGCCGCCCCCTCCATAGCCGTCTTGATCTCGGTCGGTGTGAACCCATGCTCCTGAGCGAGTTTAAAGTTGTCGGTTCCCTCCAGTTCCGCCACGGCGACCTCGATGCCGCTCTCTCTCAAATTCTGACTGTGCGCATGTCCCTGACTCCCATATCCGATGACGGCGACTTTCTTTCCGGTCAGTGCGTCAATCGGGGCATCTTGTTCATAGTAAATGTTCGCCATGTTTCTTCTTCTCCATTCTGTGCGGCAAAAAACCACCGTTCTTCGATCATTTGTGGCCCTGCTGGTCAGAGAATGGTCTCGCACCTCTTTTTAGCGACATCGACCAGCCAGCAGCCCTTCTTTATGAGCACCTGAGCGTCCGTCAACCTCCCCAGCCGCCAGCAGAGTGGGACCGGTCCGACAGGCAAAGCGGTTCATTATATTATGGGATCTCCGGCGAGCAAGTACTTTCATGGCGAGGATCTTTGCGGACCTCGGCCTAAGGGACCGGCAAGAACTCCCTTGGACGTTTGGCATGGTTCAAGGTTCCAGGTTCACGGTTCACAGTTGAAGGAAAAACTCATCCAAGGCTTCGAACCGCGAACCAAAAACTCTAATTCGGTAAGTGGTTTACGACTTCAGAAGCA
>JADFHU010000038.1 GCA_022567055.1 Planctomycetota bacterium | reverse complement strand
CCCTCCCGTGGTGGCCAGCATCAGAACCTGCACCGATTTGGTGTTGGACTGCCATCTGATGATATCAGACCCGCAGCGCTACATTCCCGGCTTCATCAGGGCAGGCGCGGATCACATCACCTTTCACGTGGAAGCGACCGATCGTCCCGGGGATCTGATCGCCATGATTCACGAGGCAGGCTGTACGGCGGGCGTCTCTATTAGGCCTGATACGGCCGCCTCGGCGCTCAAGGCCTGGGTGCATGACTGCGAGATGATCTTGGTGATGACGGTCCAACCCGGCTTCGGCGGGCAGGCACTCATCCCGGAAACACTGGAGAAGGCGGCCGCAGTCCGGAGGATGGTCGGTCCTGAAAAGCGGATTCAGGTAGACGGAGGCATCGACGAGACCACGGCCCCTCTGGCAACCGCGCAAGGGGTGGACACCTTGGTTGCCGGGAACGCCATCTTTGGCAGGAGCGATCGCGCCGCTGCCATTGCGGCGATTCAAAATGCTGCCGGCTGATTTCGCTGGAAAGCAACCCCTGGTCCTTATATAATGAGACGTTTGCGGTAATCATGCTTGCCTAGGCGTAGCGACAAGAATACCCATCATGCCTGCAAAGACAGAGCCCAAGACAGCGAAATCCAAGTGGAATGGTTACTCCCTGAAGCCCCGCAAGGAGATGCCGGACGGGCTGTGGATGCGCTGCGGCAAATGCGAGCGAATGCTCTATAAGAGCACTGTGCGTGACAACTTAAATGTTTGCCCGGAGTGCAACCATCATTTCCGTTGCGATTCAGATGTCCGGATTAATACGCTGGTCGACGAGGGGTCTTTCCAGGAGATGTTGCCGGATCTGCGTTCAAACGATCCGCTCTCTTTCGCGTTTCGGGGGACAACGTACAAGAAGCGGGCGGACTCGGACGTAAAGGCATCAGGGCAGTCGGAGGCCCTGCGGGCCGGTAGGGCGTTTGTCAAGGGGCGTGGCGTGGCCCTCACCGTGATGGAACCTTACTTCCTGATGGGATCCATGGGCGCGGTGGTTGGCGAGAAGTTTTGTGCCGCCGTCGATTTGGCCGTGGAGGCCAGCCTGCCCTTGGTGGCGGTCTGTGCGTCCGGGGGCGCCAGGATGCATGAGGGGGTGGTCTCCCTGGGACAGATGGCCAAGACTGCCGCAGCATTGGCCCGCTTTTCCGATCTCGGGGGCCTGTTTATTACGGTCTTGACTGACCCGACGGCGGGAGGTGTGACCGCAAGCTTTGCCATGCTCGGCGATGTGACCCTTGCGGAGCCCGAGGCCCTGATCGCGTTTGCCGGACGGCGGACCATCGCCGAAACCATCGGTGTGGAATTGCCCGAGAGCTTTCAGACCGCGGAATTCCTATTGGAGCATGGCTTCGTAGACATGATCGTCCCACGGAGTCAGTTGCGGAGCGAAATTGCGCGGCTCATCGACTACTGCCGCAAGTGATTCAACCGTTTGAGCGTCCCGGCTATATACCGCCTTAGTACCGACTAGGGCGTCGTGCCGAGCGTCGTCCACGTGTTCCCGTGCCGGCATCCACAGCACCTGGGTTTTGGGCTGCCCGCGTGCGCCGTTTTTCCAGGGCCGCCTGAATACTCAGCACTCTCTCGTTCCTCAGCAGAATCAGAGACGCTACCAAGACCTTCGATTTCTCCGCCTCTTCTTCCTCGGCCTTTCGATAGATGAGCCCATATTCGCTCAGTATTTTCTGGTTCTCGGCGAGGCAGAGTTGGCCATTGTCAGTGGCGGCTGCTTGCAGCCATTGGGTCACATCACTCTCGAATTCGAGGTCGTCGGGGGTTTTCTCGGGTGGCGCAGCGAAGGCAGGCGCCTGCGGCCCTTCCGGCTCTGTCGCGGCTCGTGACCGTGAACGCGATGAGCGACGAGAATTAGTCGCCCCCGGCCCCTCCTGGGTCCTGCTCGCTCTGCTTGCCCTCGCTGCATCTGCTCTCGCCTGTCGAGCCTTGGTGGCCGTGTATTCCATCTTGCGGTCGAACCACTGCGCAAAGTCCTCGATGGTTTCGACCGTGTTGGCAGCTTTCTCGGCTTTTGCGGCTGCGCTCATGGCGGATAGCTCCATGGCGAGCTGCTTCTGCAGCGCCTTCACCAGGCGTCCGCGGCTGGTCACCTGGCGGGAGAGCCACGCGCTCCGCTCGCTCGAAGCCGCCTTTGCGACGCTGCGAACAGTCTCTTTCAGGTCGCCGTATTTTTCCAAATCCTGCTGTGCGACAGACGGGTCTGCCAGGATGGCATCGACGGCCGACTGGCCGTCCTGCGCCAGCTCCCCTGCCGGAGATTCGGGCACCGACTCGTCGTATGGATCGGGAGGTGGTGAATTAGGTTGGCCCAATGCGGCTGGAGCGAACAGACAGACTAGTGCTATGACGAAACCAATTATTCTCATCGTTAGGGCCCTTTCAACTCTTCCACGATCTTTGTTGAGACATTTTACAGTTCCTGCTCGGACTGCACACCCATCATTTTCAACAAATGGTCAAATTCGTCAAGCGATTGGAATTCGATCACCAGTTTTCCCCGGTGTCCGCCCTTGCGGGCCTTTATGCTTACCCGCGTCCCCAGATGCCTCGACAGCTTCCCCTCCATTTCTTGGATGTGGGGAGCTTGGGGTGGTGGCGTCGCTGCCGGGGAGGTCTCTCCCTCGAGTGTCGCCCTCACCATCGATTCGACATCTCGGACGCTCAAGCGCCCTGCCAACGCGCGGTTGGCCAACCTTCTTCTCAGTTGCTCTGTTGGCAGTGCCAGGATCGCTTTCGCGTGTCCCATGCTTAACTGTCCCCCAGCCAAAAGTTGCTGTAGATCTATAGGTAACTCTAGTATACGCAATAGGTTAGATAAAACTGAACGATCTTCTCCTAGTCGATTGGCGGCCTCTGTCTGTGTCAGCTCAAACTGGCTGATGTAGCTCCTGTAAGCCTTCGCCCTTTCGACTGGATTCAGATCCGATCGATGGATGTTCTCCACCAGGGAGAGTTCGAACATCTGCTCCTCGGTCGCGTCTCGTACCAACGCAGGGATCGTTCTTTTGCCTAGTTTTTGGTAAGCGCGAAACCGTCGCTCGCCAGCTATGAGTTGATAGCCCGTGGGGGTCTTTCGTAAGACAACCGGTTGAACAAGACCGTTCGCCTCGATGGATTGGGCCAACTCGCTCAGCTTCTCTTCGTTCCAGGTTGTTCGTGCCTGGAACGGATTTGCCGATACCGACTCTAGTGGAACCTCAAAAGCAATGGTTCGTATGTGTTTGTCCGTGGATTGACCGGAACCCTCTTGACGACCCCCGGTCGCGAGGGCAAATGATTCCGGCGGGCTTGTTATAGGACCCATTAGGGCTTCTAGTCCCCTTCCGAGATGTCGTGGTTTTGCAGAAATCTTTTCGGTCATGGCGCACTCCTTGCTTGATGCCCTTTTCCTAGCCTGCTGTACAGTCTGTCCATCATACCTAATCAGGGAAAAAAAACCACCGTTTTGTCCAATTTTGGGAGAATTGGGCACTCGTAGCGAGTTGCTCCATGTGGAACAGTTCCATTTCGGGTTCTGTTCCGAGTTGAGTGTTCCACGTGGAACACTCACCGAATTATCGCAATTCACTAGTTTCAATTGGGATCACGACAACGATCGGAAACGTTTCCCCGAAATGAACCGAGCCGAAATAACGCGGTTTTCTAGACGAAGGGTCAGTGGCCCAGATGGAGAACACGCATCCATTTCCGCAAGTTCCGAGCGGACGGGATCAAAACGGGAAGTCGGTGAGAATTTTTCCCAATGGAGCATGCCGGGTTTGAGCCACTCTTGTGGCCAGGTGTTCCACGTGGAACAACAGTCGAACCACAACATTCTTTGCAGTCCTGTGCATGTTCTTCTCCGGGGCACTGGCAACAGATAGCAATTCCCATGTTTTTTGAAATCTTCTGGCCCTAGCTGGAGCGAATGATTGGCCACGCTAAACCGCATTTCCTGAAACTCGCAAACGCATTGCCTGAAACTCGAAAAGTTTGTATACTTCTATTCGTGTATCAACATTGGCAAGTTACACATTCTGTATTCATTGCGTGAAGCGGGATAGATCTCCATGGCGTTGTGTGTGCATGAGAGACCTTTCCTGGAGGCCCGAAAAGATGGTTTTGATAGGCGTTTCTGTGTTGTTGATCATGTGCGCCATACCCGCCTGGGCGGGAGAGCCGGTTTACATCCCGGACGCGACACTCAAGGCCACGCTGGAGGAGGAGGTCTGGATTGTGGATCCAACGGCTGATGACATGCTTGCGTTGACCAGTCTCCAGTTACGCAGCAAGCCTATTAAGGATTTAACAGGTCTTTAATATTCAGTAAATCTTATTTCCCTCAAGAGTCGCTTCACAGAGCTGACCGACATCTCCCCTCTCGCGGGACTGACCGGGCTGAGAGCCCTGGATCTCTCCCAGAACACCATTGAGGACCTCTCTCCTCTGTCCGGTCTGACGAATCTTGTCAACTTGAACCTGCACGGCAACGACTTCAGCGACATTACTCCGCTGGCAGGCCTGCACAATTTGGAAACGTTGGTTCTGCTCAAGAACAGGGTTTCCGACATCTCGCCACTTGCGGGGCTCACCAAGCTCGAACATCTGGACATTCATCGGGTTCAGATGTCCCCGTTTAGTAACGGGGCCGACGCCGGGGATTACAGGCGCACCAGAGGGTGGCGCGCTGCGAGGCCGCGGCAGCCCAGCGGACACTCTATGTCGACGATGACGGTGATCTCGATCCGGGGGGGCCGCTGACGCCCTCCCTCAGCGATCCTCTGGAAGACAGTTCGCCCCAGCACCCCTTCGATCGCATTCAAGAAGGGATTGACGCGACACTTGACGGGGATCTGGTTTTCGTGAGGAGCGGCACCTACTGGGAAACGCTCATCGTGGCGAACAAGGACGTGACCATTACCGGCATCGATCCCGATGACCCTAACACGCAACACCCGTTTCCCGTGATTGACGCCAACTCGCTGGGAACTGCCGTTAGCTTCGTCAACAGCCCCGAAGGGGGGGGAGAGCTGACAGGGTTTATCGTGACAGGAGGGGCCGACGATTTGGCCGGCGCAATATACTGCGACCGGAGTCAACCGGTCATCTCCCATTGCGTCATCGTCGGACACCAGGTCGTGGACGACCTTGCCCTTTCGGGAACTGTCTTCTGTATTGATAGCAACGCCGTGATCACGAACTGTACGATTGCCAACAACCTCGCCAGCCCTATCATCGCTATTGGGAGCCACGTCGCCATGGCCAACTGCATCGTCTGGGACAACGGCCCCAACGAACTCGTCACGGTGGGAACCGGTAGCCTGTCAGTAAGATACAGCAACGTGAACCAGACGGGTTTCCCTGCAACAGATTCAGCCACAGAGAGACCGGGCAACACGCAGTTGCAGCCTCTATTCGTGCAACCGGGCCGATGGGCCGATGGCGCATGGATCCCGGGCGATTACCATCTTCACTCTCAGATAGGCCGATGGGATCCCAAGGGTCGGGCCTGGGTGCAGGACCAGGTCACCAGCCCCTGCATCAATGCTGGGGATCCAGACGCGTCGGTCGCCTCTGAACCCCTTCCCAATGGCGGTATTGTCAGCATGGGGGCCTAGGGTGCAACCTCGCATGCCAGCAAGAAAGACTCCGTGGAGAACCACACGCTAGACAACTATCCGGTCCACTTCAGGGATGCCACGCTCAAAGCCGCAGTAGAATCTGAGCTTTCGACCTTGGATCCCATACCCCGCGACATGCTGGGACTCACGAGCCTCTTCTCTGTCAACCAGGCTATCACAGATATGACCGGACTTGAGTACGCAATAAACTTGGAAGCGCTCTGGGTGCGTTTTTCAAAACTCACCAAGATCTCGCCCCTCCAGGGACTGACGCGTCTCCGTAGTCTGAATCTCTCTCAGAATTCGATCTCAGATCTCTCGCCGCTCCGGGAACTGAAAAACCTGATTCACCTCAATTTGCACGGAAACGACATCAGCGACAGCACACCCCTGGCGGGTCTAAACAACCTTCAGACCTTGGTCCTTCTCAAGAACGTCGTCGCCGACATTGCCCCGCTGGCGGGGCTCACCCAGCTCGAACATCTGGACATTCAGCTGAACCACCGGATTACCGACATCTCGGCGCTGGCGAACATGACCGAGCTGACCAGGATCGGGCTGCATT
Organism: Planctomycetota bacterium; assembly: GCA_022567055.1. Lineage (GTDB taxonomy): Bacteria > Planctomycetota > Phycisphaerae > Sedimentisphaerales > Anaerobacaceae > JAIPFM01. Next base: position 9,062 of record JADFHU010000038.1, on the reverse strand, counting down.
ACAATAGGATAAGCGATGTCTCCGTCCTATTGGGACTCCCCAAGGTTCGCGAGATAAATCTCCGTGCCAATGAGGTCTCAGATATCTCTCCACTGCTCGATCTACCGAGCCTCGTGGAACTCGATCTGCGTGACAACCCGCTGAACAATGCCGCCTACTGTTCCGACTTGTCGCGTCTCGAGCAGGAGCGTCCAGGCATCCGTGTCCAATACAGCCCCCGAAACACCCCGCCCAACGCGGTCCAGGCGTCCGACGGGACCTATGCCAACAGGGTCCGGATCACATGGTCGCCCGTCTGCAATGGTCCCCATTACACGAGTCACTATCGCGTTTTCCGGAAAGCAGACGGGGACTCAGACTACTCGCCCCTTAGCCCCTGGCAGCCCGAGTTCAGTTTCGACGATGTGACGTGCCGGCCCGAGATCCGGTACAGCTATCGTGTCCAGACTTCGCCGTTTAGCAATGGTGCCGGCGCGGGAGACTACAGCAGTTGGAACACGGGGTGGCGCCGGTCGGGTCTTTAACAACACCAAGTCACCCGCCTGTTTCCGCCACGCGAATAGTGTCCATGAAGAGCGTAGCCATCCCTCGCAGGAGAGAACCGAAATTGGGACTGTCAACGGATCATTGCACGGACTGGGAAACCGTGGTATAAGAGCCCCTCAAACTGATCATGAACTCGGTTCTTTTTGCGATTAGGAACGCCCTCTCATGGAAATAGCTGAAATAAGGTCAGGCATCAATGCACTTTCGGCCCGGATCCAAACGATCCGGGACTGGCTTTGACTTACCCACCAAACGTAGTGAATTGACCCAATTAGAATCGCAGATGGCCGCCGTCGATTTTTGGGGCAATCCCGATGCGGCCCAATCAACCGTCTCTCGCCTCAGCGCCGTCAAATCCATCGTTGAACCCGTCGATGACATCACCACCGAAATCGAGGACCTGTCCGAGCTGCTCGAACTGGCCGTTGCCGAGTCCGACCAGGAAGAGTTGAATCAGATCGAACAGGATTTCGCAACGTTGACAAAACGTTGCGAGACCATTGAACTCCATGGTCTGCTGTCGGGGCCCCAGGACAGCAACAACTGCTTCATTAGCATTCACGCCGGCGCGGGAGGGACAGAGAGTTGCGATTGGGCCGGAATGCTTTTGAGAATGTACACCCGCTATTTCGAGGCCAACCGTTACAAGTTCGAGGAACTCGACATCACGCCGGGCGAAGAAGCCGGTATCCGTTCGATCACACTGCGGGTTTGTGGGCCCATGGCCTTTGGTAAGCTCTCCTGCGAGGTAGGTGTCCACCGTCTGGTCCGCATCAGTCCCTTTGATTCCCAGAGTCGACGCCACACCAGTTTCGCCGCTGTTGATTGCCTCCCCGAGTTTGAGGAAGACATTGATATCGAACTCAACGAGGATGACATCCGCATCGACTTCTATCGCGCCAGCGGCGCCGGGGGCCAGCATGTGAATAAGACCAGTTCCGCAGTCCGTCTGACCCACAACCCGACCGGGATCGTCGTTCAGTGCCAAAACCAGAGGAGCCAGCACAAGAACAAAGCGCAGGCCATGAAGGTCCTCAAGGGCCGGCTCTACATGCGGGAACAGCAGAAACGCGACGATGAAATCGCCAAGCTCTATGGTGACAAGGGAGAAATTGCCTGGGGTAATCAGATCCGCAGCTATGTCATGCAGCCCTACCAAATGGTCAAGGACCACCGAACCGATCACCAGACGGGCAATGTACAGGCCGTCATGGATGGAGATATCGAGGCCTTCATCGAGAGCTTTTTGAGATTTAGAGCGAAGCACAGCGCCGACAAGAGCAAATAGAGCAACTGGGGTCGGACAATGAAACCGCAGAGAAAGATCAAAGTGACGACCCGCCGCGCCGACTCGGTGACACAACGGACCGACATGCTCGTCGTCGGGGCCTTCACCCAGCGCAAGACCATCGCCCCAGCGCTGCGTCCGCTCGACCGGGCCCTGGCCGGGGCGCTGTCACAGTTGTATAAGATAGGAGACTTCAACGGTGACGGAGACACACAGGCTACGCTGTATTCCAATGGGGCGATACCTGCCAAGAGGATCTTGCTCTGCGGCCTAGGAGATCGATCCAAGGTCACGCTCACGACACTGCGAAAATGTGCGGCTGCCGCCGCCGGGACAGCGGTCTCCCTGGGCGTCTCGTCCCTTTCGGTCGCGCTGCACATGGGAATGCCGAAATCGGTGGACCGTAGCGAGGTCGGCCGTGTCATCGCGGAGGGCATCTGCCATGGCGCCTACCGCTATGAAGAATACATGACGGCCGAAAAGAAAGCGGAGTCACCCTTCGTGGCCACCCTCGTCGAAGCGGACGCAGCGGTGAGCAGGGCTCTGGCGCGGGGCGTGCGAAGGGGGACCACCGTGGGCCTGGCCGGCAATTTTGCCCGCACCATTGCCAACCGACCGGGCAACGTAATCACACCCAAAGAACTGGCCAATGTGGCCCGCGGCGTCGCGCGGTCCTCGCCCCGTCTCTCCTGCCGGGTCATGGATCCCAAACAGCTCGCCACGCTGGGGATGGGGGGCATCCTCGCGGTCGGTACCGGCTCCGTCCATCCGCCGCGGCTCATTGTGCTGCGGCACACAGCCAAGGGCAAAAGCGCCAAGTCCAAGCCGACCATTGCCCTGGTGGGCAAGGCCGTGACCTTCGACGCCGGTGGCATCAGCATCAAGCCGGCCGAGCACATGGACCAGATGAAGTTTGACAAGTCAGGTGGCGTGGCCGTGATCGCGACCCTGAAGGCGATTGCGGAGTTGGGACTCGACCTGAACGTCGTTGGCATCGTGCCCTCCGCCGAAAACCTGCCCAGTGCGACCGCCTATCGGCCCGGAGACATCGTCACGACCTACAGCGGCAGGACGGTCGAGATCATCAATACCGACGCCGAAGGGCGGATGATTCTCGCCGACGGCATCGCCTATGCCAACACGCTCAAGTGCGATATCATCGTTGACATCGCCACCTTGACCGGCGCCTGCCTGGTGGCCTTAGGCCAGCACCAGGCGGGATTGATGAGCGACGATGACGACCTCCTCAAGGCGCTCAAGCACGCGGCGGATCAGAGCGGCGAGCCGGTTTGGCACCTGCCCTCTGGCGAGGAATACGCCCGGGACATGGAGAGCAAGGTCGCCGACTTGAAGAATGCCGGCGCCACCCGCTGGGGCGGCGCGTCCACCGCGGCCGCCTTCCTGCGTCAATTCGCCGACCAGACCCCCTGGGCCCACCTCGACATCGCCGGCATGGAAGTCTTCAACAACGGATCGGAGACAGCCACCCCCGGTTCCAGCGGTTTCGGCGTGCGTCTGCTCTGCGCATTTCTCACCCACATGGCCCAGAGATAGCAGGTGGCGCGCCTTCGACTTCAACGGACCGTTCGTTTCTGTGTGAGTCCCTTTGCCGCGACCCAGCCGGCGGGGTTCAATCACTATGCGGGCATGCCGACCGGCGCCGGTTTGGCTCTCTACCTGGAGTTGGCCGTCGAACTGGAGGGCGAAGCGGATCCCGAGACCGGCTTCTTCATCAACATCTGTGACGTCGATCCGCCTGTCCGCCGTCACGCCGTGCCACTGCTCACCCAACTCATCGCCAACACCTATCGGGCGGGTCGCGATGTGGCACTCACAGCACTGTTAGTGCCCTTGCGGACTTCCCTAAAGCGCTTAGCTGAGGCCTTCGCGCCTCTTGTGGTCAAAAAACTGGAACTCCGACTCAATCCCTTCCGACGAATGACACTCATTGCCGAGGCCGAAAACATGGTCCACTACAGCGAAAAATTCGAGTTTTCTGCGACCCACCAACTCTGGAATCCCAAGCTCGACGACGAGGCCAACCGCCGACTGTTCGGCAAGTGCGCCAATCCCTCCGGGCACGGGCACAACTACGCCATAGAGATCACCGTCAAGGGGACCTCCTTAGACGCCTTCGATGCCCTGTCGTTTCAAGAGGTCATCGACAGGCATATCGTCGAACCCTTGGACCACACCAATCTGAATCTCGACGTGCCCTATTTCCAAAGCCACAATCCTACCATCGAGAACATCGCGATCTTCGCCTGGGAGCAACTCCAGGACCACGTCGAGGGAGTCGCTCTCGACTGCATCCGCGTCTGGGAATCCGAACGCTCTTGCTGCGCCTATGGTGGTACAACGCAGGCCGGCAAATCCGACGAATAAGAGTTTGCAGCAGATCGCAGAGATAACTGTCTGAACTCGATCACTCCACCTCAAATCCATAGGTTGTAATGCCAGATCGATGACCCTGATGATCAATAATCATATAAATGAAGCGAATATTGCCTGTACGCAGTTCTTCTAACACCGTGTTCGATATATTAGGCTCTAATTGAGGTTCGAATAGAAAGTGCTCGACGTAATTGTGATGCTCCGGTCGCAGTGTTTGGGAATAATATCCTTTAAGCACGATGGTTTCTGAAGTCAATCCTGTAATGTTAGTTTCTTTCCAGCGCTTGAGGGGGGCAGTGGTACCGGCAGAGCCCACCCAACTGCTGAGGTTTCCTGGCGGTGTTGGATAAAAAAATGAGGTGTTAACTGTGATGTTTCCCTGCGATAGAGACCGCTCCTGATAAATATCGTCAGCACTTGGCTCTGCGCCCCGCGGCCACAAATAGAGATGATTCGTGACCGTTTGTCTTAGCATGGAGCCCGTGATTCCCTGGCTAGACGCGACTGGATAGATATAGGTAACATCCAGAGTAAGACATCTCGTAGGGATGTTGAATGCATTCGTCCCCAATTCGGCAATGGTAAAGATAGGATTGCTGGTAGCGGCGACCGTGGTTCGTAGGTTCGTCGTATCCAACTGGTAGGTGCGTGGATGGGTTCGGTTGAATTGCCAACTGTCTATGGAGTGATTGTCTGCGTATGCATGAGTTGCGGAATTCATGTCTAAGTTTACTGATTCAATATGGTCATCGTTGATGTACTCAATTGAGATTCTGTGATAAATTGTTTCCTGCAGTCGATTGCTATCCAGAGGTATATTCTTTGTTTCAATCGTCCATCTGGACTTGAGTCGATGATCCGCGAAAACATCAACCTCTTCATCTAGTTCAAACTCACCAGTGAAGATTTCATATTCCGTGGGGATGTTGATGAGGAATGGAGTTTTCTCCGGTGCTTCGTCATGCAGAGGTACCTCCCGGACCTGTTTGATCACAAGACCTCCCAAGGGAAGGGTTTGGTCTCCGGCAGCCATTTTTTTGTATTCCAAATCGAGCACATACTTTGTCTTTCCAGTTGTCTGACTAAACGTATCACTCACTCGAAGCAGCAGGTCGAATAGCTCCAGGTAGTCATCCTGCCATGTCATGACAGTGCCGCCCAACGGTACAAGACTTGATGCACGCCTGATTCTTGCAGGAACCACGCTTCCTGATGGAAGTATTTCAAGAGTCACTTCTTCAGGCGCTGATGAGTCTTCAGGATTCGTCACCGAAACAGCACCCAATTGACTGACGAGTGTGATGACAGTATTAGCATTGGGGCCCATCGTTTCAACGGTGGCTACACCATTTGCTAACTCAATATTGTCCGGGAAAGAGTGATGGACCAAGAGCGCCATTCCAACTTCATTCTCGTTCACATGGTGGCGAAGTCGTTCCAGAAAGGCATTGGTGTTGTAGAAGCTTGAAAAAGTTTTTCGAATGGCCTTGAATACGCTGCAGTTCGCGGCTTCGTTAGAGGTATCGCTGTCGGAAAGACAGCCACTATAACTACCATACAAGCCTGCTCCCACAAATTCATCACCATCTTCAACGTTGGTAGAACTACGAAAGCGAAGCGTGCTATGAGGATTAAATCCTATGTTAGGATCGGTCAGCGCAGACAGTATGGCAGAAGATAATTCATCACTGAACAGGGTGCGATCTTGATTAATGAAAAGAGTTCGAATAAACGCCAAGTCATGAGACAACTCCTGCATATTCTCGGGTGGATAGACCTCATGTTTTGATAGACGATGGAAAATCTCTTCGCGGAGCGTTTCGTCTGAAGTCTCGAAGGGAATCTGCCATCGAGTGAGATCATTGATATCATCTGTCAAATACAGACCATTGAGTACGATTTCTTCACTTGACCCATTGTACAACTCGAACCAGTCAGGATGTGTTCCAATATTGTCAGGATCCTCAAGCGATGTTTTATTGTCAGCCATCAGTTCATTGATGACGAGTCCAGTGTTTGGTGCAATTGGGTTGCTGGTGTTAGGCAAACCAGGGGTCGGCATCAGGAAGAATTGCCAAGATGGACTCCCATCGGTCGCTCGGCCGTAGGAACGATCGGTTGCTTGGGGCCCAAAGGTAACGCTGTCAATGACGGTTTTTCCATCCCGTTCTAACAGAATAATCTGTTCCCCTTTTTTACTTAGTCGGAACCCGACATGCGTACTACCCTCCTCTGGATCGTTGTCAGCCCAAAACAAAATATGCTGGTTTGGCTTAAGAATCATCTTGGGAGTCGGTGCAAGCATTTGGTCTAAAAAAGCGTTCCACACATCAAATGTAAGTGCCAATGAGTTTGGACTATGTTCCGGAAGCGCCTGACGGAGAATACCAAAATTGGCTGCTTTTCCTCCAACATATTGAATATCAGAGGGTGTCAATCCCATGGTGGACACACTGTAGGCCCCATAGGGTTTCATGGCTGCAATAGACAGGGGAACAGGTTGCTTGAGTTCAAGGATTTTATCGGCAGTTGCATCGTCCAGTATGTCATTCATGCTGATTAGCTTAATCTGTGGCATACCATAAAAGTCATCGAATGCACTGTACAACACTTTGTGGCCCTCTAGTTCAGTGGCAAGGTCGGCGTCTTCCTGGAGCGCTAGATGAACAAATGGAATGCTGTATGCGCGAGCCAGTATGACCACATGGGAATTAGGAGTAGAAGGGACCAGTGATATGATGCCGGAGAGATAAGGCAATTCCGCAGGAATACCGTCTGTGAGTAGAATGTCAGTTGGTTTAAGCTCGTTATTGCGATAGGCAGTGTCGATACTGTTTGCAGTGACGTATTTGAGTTCACCCAGCGCCCAACCCTTCGAATAGCAAGTATTACCCGTTACCCAGCGGGCGGTTGAACCAAGTGCAATGCCTTGGGATTCAAACCATTCAGCATGATCCTGGGTGACTTCTTCTTGTTCGAACGTCGGAAAGTAAAACGCTTGAACATGGGAGGATGTCAAGACGTTATCTTTAACCAGATTGAATAGATTGCGGAGTTGTTCTTTCGGATAAGGATCTTGACGTACAAATTGAATACCATACTCGGCAAACAGCGGTTCTCGGGTATCAAAGCTTATGGGAGGGACAATGACGGTCCCCAGTATCACCTGTTGAGTCTCTTCGAATAACGAGACCTCGTTAAACTGCTGTGCAGACATTTCTTTGAAGGGTTCAATTAAAGCGTTGGCAGCCTCATAGTGAAACACGTATCTGCGGGAATTCTGGAAATAGACCAGGTTGGAATCATAGGGCTCCAACAGTATCATAAATTTAATCCAAGTGGGGCTGTTGCTCGATAGGCTGCGTGCATAAAATGAATCACGTTCAAAGGTAATCGTGTTTCTCCAATCTGGAGACTCCGTAATGGCAGGAAATTGGCCAAGTACGGGACTGATTGCAGAAAAAACAACGAAACCCACTATGCCGTATATCCAAGCAAAGTAATCCGTCCCTTTTATCATCCCATCTTTCCACTCTAGGTGTTAGTTTGTTAGAATCAGTTTCTTTGTAGCCTATCGCAGCGCAACACTTCTACAGCACTCCTAAATGGGTAAGGGACAAACTTGCCTGGCTTGTTCCTCCGTAGGCTCCCATATTAACAGTGTCTCCGTGGGGTACAGGCTCCTTGCCGAGGACTGTTTCGGGATTGCCTCTGTCTATGCATGGACTCGAGAGGTTATCGGTTTTCCAAGTTTGGGTTTGGTAATCCCAGTGTCCGGCCTCTGACATAAGATGATAATCACCCGGCACCCAGGTGGGATGGAGAGAGTTTTGGTCGATCCAATAGCCGTGCTGAACAAACAAGGGGTCTTCAACTATATTGCCCATTGCCTCCTCTATGAGCAAGTCTGGCCACAGGCCATCGATGGAATTATAGCTCATAGTTGGTTTGCTATTGCCTGAAACGAGCAGCGTGCCTGGAAAATTGTTCCACACGATTGAGTTCGTCAAAAGAATGTCACTGGTGTCGATTAGTAGCGCCGCGGCGTCACCGTTGGTCGTGTTGTCTGCTATCGTGCAGTTAATGAATAGTGCGTTACTATCATGGCAGACAATCGTACTCGCTTCAGACGTGGTCCCCAAGGTGTGGTTGCCTACGATCAAGCAGTTAATGATCGTGGGGCTACTTGACTGACAATAAATGGCACTGCTTGGTTCGTTAGTGTCCCGGGTCAGTACAAAGCCGGCCAACAGACAACTAGGCTCTTCGTTGTTAACAAAACTGACAAGGGGTCTTCCCTCATGACCTTGGATCACCGGAAGGCGATTGTCGTTGGGGTCACCACCGATTAAAGAAATGTTCTTTCCGAGCAAGCTGATGCTTTCTTTATAGATTCCTTCGTGAACCATAATAGTCGCATTTGGAGGGGCAATTTCGATCGCTTCTTGTATCTGGTCGAAAGGGTGTTCAACTGTCCCATCCTGGATGTCTGGATCACTATTCACATTATTAACAAAGAAAACCCTGTTTTCTGCTTGATAGGTATAACCCAGGGTAGGCTCGCTGTATGGCCCGCTTGCGGATCCTTGTTGACTGACCGCCACTTGTATCCAGTAGTAATACCATGTGTTCCGCTCCATATCCATATCATCGAAGCTCAGAGAGGTTTGCCATCCCATTATGGGGGATCGAATTCCGTCCCTAGAGATCGACTTAGAAACCTGGTACAAGCTGGTGTAGGCAGGACCGTTGGGATGTGCCTCCCATGCGAGACGGACCTTGTCGTCATATGTACCTTGTGATGCAGCAACGCGGGTCGGGGGATTGGCATTGG
>JADFHU010000571.1 GCA_022567055.1 Planctomycetota bacterium | reverse complement strand
TTGGAAGTCTTCAAGACCACAGCCGGTGAGCAGAACACTTACAGTCGCACAGACGACAAGCAGAGCGAGCGTGTGTATTTTCATCAGAGTCCTCCAGGTTTCTAAAGAATCCACTTACTGCAAAGGTTGAGTCTACCAAAACGGCGTTGGAATTTCCAGCTTTTTCATTCCGATTAAGAACAACACCTCAGGCTGCGCCAAACCGTTTTGTATTGACAGTTTAGCGGTTTCTCTGTAGTATGAACTACCTTGGACCGAGGGACCCAGTTAGATGGCTATGACGTATTTTCGGTTTAGGAAGAGAAAACAACAGAGGTTGGACGGCAGTGAGGTCTAGGGTGTTTGACACCGGCAAGTCGGTGCATGTTTCAGTACCAAGCCCAGGGGCAATACTCCCACATTCAGGGTTTCCGGAGACTCTACTCATGGTAAAGAGTAAAATGGTCAGTGCGGTCATCTTAGTGGTATTCTTCCTGGTTCACGTCGTTGCGGCGGATGAGCTAAAGGATAACTGGAGTGATTTCCTGCACTACACGAAGATTGGTCGTTTTGATTTGGCGAAGCGCTACGGCCAAGCGCTGTTGGATGCCAACCCGGATCCTGTGGCCTTACACGGACTGACACTCGCTAATCCTCAGGGATATGACATCATGTTGAGGGTCCACGAGTCGGCTCCCGACAGAGAACTCGCCGCCATAACGGAAAAGGTGATTGCCGTGGTGGACCAGGGTCAGTTTGTGAGGCGCTCCGATCCCAGCATGGTGGTTCTGGAAGTCCGGAGACTGAGTTCGACTGAACGCGGCAAGATGATCGCCATGAAGCGGCTAAAAGACGCGGGTGAGTTTGCGATCCCCTTTTTGCTCGATGTGATCGCCAATCCCAATCGTCGGGCTGAGCTGCCCAACGTGGTGTGGGTATTACCTCGCATAGGTCAACAGGCCGTGAGACCCCTGGCTGCCGCATTGCTAAGCGCTAATCCGGCGGTTAAGGCGGAAGTCATCTCAGCCATGGGACGAATAGGGTACCCGCAGTCCTTGCCCTATCTGAAGCATGTGGTCGAGTCCGAGAGTTCACAAGAACTCAGGAACCTGGCGACACGCAGCATCCAAGAGATTGACCCAACGGCCCTCGGCGTCTCGGCCGCCGAGTTGTTTTTCATGCTGGCCGAGAAGTACTACGATCACCACGCATCCCTCGCGGCCGAGTCCAAGGCGGGCATGAGCAATGTCTGGTTCTGGGATACGGAAAAGAGACGATTGGTCTGGAATGTGGTTGACAGTCGCTATTTTCACGAGTTGATGGCGATGCGCTGCTGTGAGTGGGCCCTCCAGGCGGACCCTGAATTCGGACGTGCCATCGGGCTCTGGTTGGCCAGTTTCTTTAAGGCCGAGGCAACAGGAGAAGCGATGCCCTCCTACTTCGGTCAATCGCATGCCGATGCCTCCGTCTACGCCGCCACGGCCGGACCGGAGTATCTCCACCAAGCCCTGGCCCGGGGACTCGATGATGGCGATCGTGACGTGGCGTTGGGGGCGACAGAAGCCTTGATCGTCACCGCAGGACAGAAGGCCATTTTTGTCCCCGTCGGCCCCGTACAGCCGCTTCTTCAGGCCCTGATCTTCGCTGATGCGGCCGTCCGCTATACAGCCGCGATTGCGATCGCCACGGCGGGCCCCCAAGGTCAGTTTGATGAGAGTGGCCTGGTGATGGAGAATCTGGCGGAGGCCATTCATTCGGGCGCGACTGGGGGCGATCCCCTGGACGCCCGCTATGCGGAGAGGTCGGTCAAGGCCCTCATTACGCTTGCTTCCCAGGGGAGTAGGGCCTTTCAGTTGGCGAAGGCCCAAGGGGCCTTGGTAGAGGCGGTTGCCGCCGGGAATGACAACATGAAGGTTTGGGCGGCGCAGGTACTCGCCCACATCGATAGCCCTGCCGCTCAGGCGGAGATTGCCAAGATCGCGCTGAGTTCCAGTCAAGAGGCTTCCGTGCGAGTGCAGGCCTTTCAATCGCTCGCGACCTCTGCGAAGCTCTTCGGCAGCATGCTCGACGAGAATCTGATTGCTCAAGTCTACGAGTTGCTTGGCTCAAGCGCGAACCAGCCTGAACTCCGGGCGGCCTCCGCGGCGGCGTTTGGGGCACTCAACCTGCCCAGCCGTCGGGTCAAAGATCTCATTTTGGATCAGGCCAGGAGATAGGCAAGGCCTCTTGTTTCCGCTCTAGGCGCTGTTTGAGGTCGAGGGCCTCCGACACCAACTCCGCTCGATCCTTGGGGGTGTAGGGCGTGAGTTCAAAGGTCCACTCGTAGCTGTCGAAGATCTGGTGGGGATTGAGGACCTGGGCGAAGAAATCAAAGGGGAAGCGATCATACCAGGGACCCTTTAGTTCTCGATGGGTGTGCAGAGTCTCAAAACCCGATTTACGGGCCTGGACGCGGAAGTCGCCGTACCATTTAAAAGAGGCCTCTACCGGGGAGACACCGATTTCCTCATCATTGAGCGCAATAACAGCGCCCTGGGGTTCGGTGTTGATCGTCAGTCTGCGTTCAACGCAACCGCTACAGCCCACCAGGATGACGAGTCCGACCAGCGCGGACCCTCCGTTTCTCTTTGCCTGTTTGCCTGCCATAACACTCCTTTTTCGCGGCTGCTCTTTGCAAACCCAGTATGAGGGAGCGGCAAGAAATAACTTGGACTTTTGAATGCCCAATTGCGCCCCATCTTTGATCGCTTCTCAATCGCGAAAGCCGCGACGTAGAACAGCTACGCCTGTGGTTTCGCTCAATCGGGCGCGACCCAATATGGGGCACACTTGAACCCCAAATTGTCCAAGTCATTTCTTGCCGATCCCTAAGGGTCAACCTTCTCGGTGTCGGCTCGCATTATAGACAAAACGCGAGGCGACAAAAGGCTAATCCTCAGCGGGTCCCACAGGAAGGGCCTCATCCATCGCCGTGGCCCGGCGCGTCCAGTCGAAAGATCGGACCACGTCGCAGGCTTGGGGGACGTTTTTCCACAGGAGGCCCTGCTGGTGGGACACGATGAGCTGCGACAGCTTGGCCGCGAGGTCTTTGACTGTGCCGTCGTAGAAGAAGCGCTCGGCCCCGGGTTCGTCGTGCAGACCCAAGACCTCAGGATAGGCCAAACGCGCCGGCACGAGTGGGTATGCCCCGCGGCCCACGGCCTCGACGACGGTGATGCCGAAGAATTCATGGAGGGCCGTAGAAACGATGATGTCCGCCTCTGCGAGACGCGCGTAGTAGGCCTCCTTGCCGGCTTGATAGCCCCAATGACGGATATAGGGAGCGAGTCGTTTCCTGGCCTCCGCAAAGACGTCCGGCACGTCCCGAAATTGCTGCCCGATCACGCTGACCCGAAAGTCGATACCCTCTCCCATCAAGAGTGCCAAGGCTGCAAAGAAATCTGACGGATTCTTGTCGTGTTCCCATCGTGCGGCCCAGAGAAGAGTGGTGGGCCCTCTCGATCGAGGCCGAGCGTTGCCCGTCAATGTGACGCCTGGATAGTGGATCTGGGATTTCCGGCGGATGTCCGAAATGCATTCGAGAGGCTGGTGATCGGGCATCTTCTTCAGGAAAGTCTCTGCAGCCGTCAGAAAAGAATCTCGGTGGAAGCCGGAATTAAACCAGACGGCCTCGGCAGCGACGGCGCTGGTGATGTTCGTCATGGCGAACTGATAGTCTCTCTCTCGCTCGCAGCGGACGGGATAGGTCAGCTGATTCTCATGAAAATAGGCAACCTTCCTGGGGAAGCGGTCTCCGGCCAGGCCGAGGAATTCCGCCAGGTTGAGCATGTCGGAACAGACCAGAACGTCGGCCTCTCCCTCCAGATCGTCCGCGAAGTTGAGCGCGGCATGCCGCATCCGCCACTTCCACTTGTTAGCCGGCAAGGTAAGCACCGTCCAATCGTGCCGGCTGCGCGAAACCCAACCGTCCAAAAACGCCCGGTGCGATCCACCGTAATAAGGTTCCAGTGCCAGGACGTTCATACACCGGGATCATCGCCGAGGGGGTTTCGAATGCAAAACATGAGCGCCAGATTCAGCGAGGATCCAACGTCCGCAAATACCGGTAATCGAAAATCCCCGTGTCGTGGCCGTCGGACCAGATGAGCTTGATGGCATAGTGACCCATCAGTTGAGCCCCAGTCAGGGTGGGGTCGCTGGCTGGGACGTTGGTCATGAT
>JADFHU010000570.1 GCA_022567055.1 Planctomycetota bacterium | reverse complement strand
CTCGCCCTCATCTCTGAACGTCTTTTTTTCCGCTGACTTGTCAACTACCAGTCTCCCGTAGACCTCGTACTTCCCGTCGGCTGGCTTGGGCGCAATCTGGTTGTAAAGGGTAATGTCTATCTCGTCATCCGTCACATCGACTGTGGCGAAGTTGTTCAGGTTTCTGCCGCGCGTGACGACCTGGACGAGATCCGACTTGGGGTCCTTGGTGACGGTGTTGGAATGCACCTCTCCAGCAAAGTAGATATCGACCTTGTGCTTGCGCATCGTCTTCCAAAAGTCACTTTCCATCTCGTCGTCCATGAGCATGCCGCTGCTGTTGATTCTACGGACGGGCTGGAGCACCGGGAGGTGGGATTGAACGAAGACGTGCTTGATGCTGGCGTCCTTGCGGGCCTCGGACAAGACGTGATCCAACCACGTCAGGTGTTTGCCGACGACTGCGCCGGTGACGCTGCCCTGCATGCCGATTTTCTTATCCGGGTCCTCCTGATAGAAGACGTCGACCGTAACGAACAGGACGTTTTTGTGTTGGTAGGCGTAGGAGGTTGTTTCGTACTTTGTTCCCAGGGGGCGCGATGCGGCCTCGCCGATGGGCTTGTCGTATATAAAGTGACCGCCGTCGGGATCCATATTGAAAACACGTGCAAAGGCCTGACGAAATTCCGCCTGATGTCTGGAGACCGCCGTTCCGGGAGGCCATGGGTTGTCGCCTACCTCGTGGTCGCCGACGGCCATCAGGAGCGTGGAATATCCCGCTTCGTTAAACGCCCCGACCATACCGGTATAGCAGAGCGCGCCGGCCTGGAGGATGGCTTCTGCCGGAGTAAGTCCCGGCTTGAAACTCTTGATGAACCTATCCGTGTCCCAGTGCCCTCTACAGCAATCACCGGGCAGCATGACAAGTTCGCCACCGTAATTCTCCTTGAGCATTTTGAAGCCGGCAATGTTGCGCTCCTCTCCCCCTGGATATCTGTTCGGTTGAACATACATCTCCGCCCCATGCCAATCGGCCAGCGTAATGAAACGCCACGGTTCCTCGGCGCGGACGGTACTCTGCATCAGCAAGAGCACTGCGATAACTGTTGTCAGGATTCTCATTGCATGTTTTCCTTTTCCATTTGCTGCTGCTTACTTGATGAACTGATCGAACACATTTTTCGTCATACGCTGCACGCGCGGATCTGGGCCTTGCGGCCGGGCGCGTCGGCGCGGAACAGATCGACGATCGAGTCGAAACGCGGAATAGTCGGCTTGGCGTCAGTCAACGGCGCCTGCAACGTCGGGCTCTTGTCAGGCCCGTTTTGCGCCGCCGACGCTCGGTCAGGACAAAGCAATGTGACGAGAACGGCAATGGCGAGAACCAACACCCTGAATACAATGGTCAAATGCGATTGACGGACGGCGGCGGCTCCCGACAGAAATCGACGACGGCCAAGACGTTGCTTCCGATGTATCTCTTCTTGCATGTGTGGTCTCCCAGTCATCTGTAGCGGTGGCCTATACGAATTTGCCCAAGTTTGCGTAGGTCAGGGCTAGCGGTCTGCGAACTTTTGTTTGATTTGGTCGTGGAAGGCTGGGTCCAGGGCTGGGTCGTCGGTTTCGTGTCGCCAGGCTTCGAGGGCGGTCTTGAGTCGTTGCTCGGCTTCAGCGTGCTCGGCGTTTCCAGCCAGGTTGTGGAATTCCCAGGGATCGTTCGCCAGATCGTAGAGCTCGAACTCGGGAGGTTTGGCGTAGGTGTCGAAGGCTGTGCGGACGGGCGTTCCGGCGTAGCGGTCTTCGCGTGAGGTGGAATAGCCGATGTCGCCGTCGATCACTCTTGAGGGCCGAGCCGAGTCGGCGAGCAGGTTGTGGATCAGCTTGTAGCGGGTGTCGCGGATCGCTCGCTGCGGGAACCACGGCGGGCCGTGCAAGTGGTACTCGCCGACGAGAAACTCGCGCCACGGCGCGTCGGCGTTTTCAAGCACGGGACGGAGCGAGCGGCCGTGCGTCTCGACATCGGAAGTGGCGCCGGTGGCGTCGAGGATTGTCGGCAGGATGTCGACCGTCGAGACCATGGCGCTGCTGCGCATCGGTTTCGAGACGCCAGGCCAGCGGACGAGGAAGGGGATTCGTAGGCCGCCTTCGTAGCTGGTCGCTTTGCCGCGGTTGAAGGGGGGGCCGTGGTCGCCGATGAAGATGACCAGCGTGTTGTCGGCGTGTCCGTGGCGCTTCAGGGTTTCGAGCAGGAGGCCGACGCCGATGTCGAGTCGCTTGACCTGGTTGTAGTAGCCGGCGACGCGTTTGCGCTGTTCGGGCGAGTCGATCTGTTGAAACGGCAGGACGGTCTTTTCGCTTGGTTCGACGAGCGTCGCGGGGATGCCTTCGACCCGATCGAGAAACGTCCAGTCGCCGAACTTGTTCGTCTCCGGGTCCCGCGGGCGAAAAGCGTGCGGGTCGGTGTAGTTGACCATCAGGAAGAAGGGTTGGTCGCCGGACTGGGTCATGAAATCGGAGGCGCGTTCAGCGACAAGCTTCACGTCGCGGGCTACGACGTAATTCCCCCCGCGGTAGTCGAACTGGAAGGAAGTGCCGGGGCCGACGTGGAGCTTGCCGATGATCCCGGTTCGGTAGCCGGCGCGCTTAAGGATGTTGGGGATGGTGGCGTCTCTCAGGTGTGGGTGCAAAGCGAAGCGGCCGCCGGCGGTGAGCCCGTATTGGCCGTTCGCGTGGACGTAGAGTCCGGTGAACATGGCGCTGCGCGAGGGGCTGCAGGAGGCTTGCGCGACGTAGGCGATATCGAACTGGACTCCGCTCGCGGCGAGGGCGTCGATCTGGGGAGTTTCGATGACGGTGTCGCCGTAGCAACCGAGTTGGAGGCCGAGGTCGTCGGCGGTGATGAACAGGACGTTGGGCCGAGCGGGCGAGGTTTCCGAGCGCGAGATGGAGCGCCGCAGTTCTTCGGCGCGGACTGTGCTCTGCATCAGCAGGAGCGCTGCGATAAGGGTTGCTAGAATTTTCATTTCAATTGTTCCTTTTCCATTTGTTGGATCTGACTTGATAAAACGATTTCCGTTTACTGGATCTTACTTGATAAACCGATCAAACACATTTGTCATCATACGTTGCACGCGCGGATCCGGACCTTGCGGTTGGGCCTGTTTTTTATGTGCGGGCAAAACGTGGCCTGGAGGCGATGACAAACCTTGCGCCCACCAGATGGTCCCGGCATTGAAGACGACGTTGCCCTTGGGGCCGTCGTAGATCGTTGCTTCATGAGGCGATTTGGGATTATCTTTGCCACCTTTCGTGGCGCCTTTGGTCAGGATTTCATGACCGGGTAAATCGCGGGCGGGAGAGCCGTGCCATTCCCAGCCCACCAGGCCTTTGACGGCGTCGCCTTCTTTCATATCGGTGCCTTCATACAGCCAGTGCTCGGGCTTGGCGCAGACCCAGTCACCTCCGCCGACGCTGCCAATGACGAACCGTCCACCCATGAGCAGCGCCCCGTCCGGCCCCATTGGATACTTGGACCCAGGCCGCGTTCCCAAATGTTCACCGTAGAAGTAGCTTTCGCGCCGGATGATCCGCCGGGGTTGTCCCTCAGCGGAGGGCAGCAAAGGCACTACACCAAAGACCGCATTTCCACTCAGGAACGCAAGGTTGACACCCGCGTCGCGGGCCGCGCTGGCGTTGTCGTACATCTCCCGCGTCCAATACTCGTCATGGCCCACGGAAATAAAGCCTTTGGCACGCTGTAATCCCGGCCCATCCACATGCACATCCACACCCGAAATGTACGAGACATCGTAACCCTGCTGCTCTATCCAATAGGAGAGCGGGAATTCCCAAAGAAGAAACTCGCCCGAACCCACGGACTTAGGATTCTTGACAAGATGATCTTGGCAGAACTGCGAGTAGGGACGGTCAAAACTCACCCACCCGGTATCGTTCGCGTTGGTGCTCCACTTTTTCCTTCCCTTGTATCCCGTGTAGCCATTCTTGTCGTTGTGGTAAAGAGAATACTCGTTAGTGGGCCAGGTATTGTAAGCTTGCCAGGTCATGTCGCTGCACTGGAAAAGCAGATCGCAGGGTCGGTCGTCGCGCACAATGAAAATGACGTAGCTCTGCACGCCCTCTTTCTTGGCGGTGAGCTTGCCGAGATAGACGCCGCTCAGCCAATCGTTTGGGATCTCAAATTCGACCGACGGTTCCCACTT
>JADFHU010000569.1 GCA_022567055.1 Planctomycetota bacterium | reverse complement strand
GTGGTTTCGCTAAGAACGAT
Organism: Planctomycetota bacterium; assembly: GCA_022567055.1. Lineage (GTDB taxonomy): Bacteria > Planctomycetota > Phycisphaerae > Sedimentisphaerales > Anaerobacaceae > JAIPFM01. The sequence goes on along the minus strand of JADFHU010000569.1, from coordinate 4,216 downwards.
TGGAAGGGACAGTCTTTTAAAAGACTGTCCCCCATCCTTGTTTCGACCCAATATGGGGCACACTTGGACCCCAAATTGTCCAATTTATTTCTTGCCGATCCCTTAGGGTGATTCCATGATGGTGGTAGTGACAAAAGCGTCACATTGCCAACCTGCTTCACGGCGTGGGCGGGGGCATCTCGAATAGCATCGTATGAGATTTCCAGACAGACGACTGCGGCGATTACGCACCAATGTGACCATGCGTCGCCTCGTGCGTGAAACGGTCCTGACAGAAAACGATTTGGTGTACCCCCTGTTTGTCTGTCCCGGGGAGGGAGTACAAGAGCCCATAGGCTCCATGACGGGATGCTATCACTTCTCTCCCGACCGTGTTGCGGTCGAGGCCCTGGAGGTGGCCCAATTGGGTATTCCCGCCGTGCTGCTCTTCGGGATTCCCGGGCAGAAAGACGAGCAAGGCTCCGAGGCCTGGTCGCCTCAAGGCGCGGTGCCGCTGGCCATCCAGGCGATCAAACGAGCCTGTCCCGATCTACTGGTGATCACGGATGTCTGCCTGTGCGCGTATACCGTGCACGGTCACTGCGGTGTCCTGAAAGAGCGAAGGGTAGACAATGACGCCACTTGCGCGCTGTTGGCCAAGGTCGCGTTGTGCCACGCAGAAGCCGGCGCCGACATCGTCGCACCCTCGGATATGATGGATGGCCGCATCGCCACCCTGCGCCAGGCCCTGGAAAAGAATGGATTTCCCGAAGTGGCCATCATGTCCTATGCGGCCAAGTATGCCTCTGCGTACTATGGTCCCTTTCGTGACGCCGCGGACTCGACCCCCTCGTTCGGGGATCGCCGCAGCTATCAGATGGACCCCGGCAATGCCCGAGAGGCCCTCGCCGAGATGGCCTTGGACCTCGATGAAGGGGCGGACATACTCATGGTGAAGCCCGCCTTGCCCTACCTGGACATCATCTGTCGGGCCAAACAGGAATTCAAGCCGCCTATTGCCGCCTACAACGTCAGTGGTGAATACATGATGCTCAATGCCGCTGCCGAGGCAGGGTACATCGATAGAGAGGCTGCCATGCTGGAGATGCTCTTGTCGATCAAGCGTGCCGGTGCGGACATTATTGTTACTTACTTCGCGAAAGAGGCGGCTGCTCTGTTGGGAGGCGCTAGCGCATAGCCTTTACACTATTAAGAATGCGTGCCGCCGGGCAGGTGTCCGAGGAAAAACCAAAAAAACTTGCAGTTCGGAATCTCCGGTCGCCGGGATCAGATTTGGGCATGCCGTAAGACACTTTCACATAAATACTCGGGCACCACGTGAAATGGTTTTGGCATGGTTCAGTTCTATGGAACAATCTTGTAACAGGTTCGCAGCTGTAGCGAGGGTCGATTAGGGTTGGGAGTATTCCGCGCCGCTTCCTACACGTTAGTGACGACTTATCTTTCCCAAGCATCCTATTTTGTACTAAGCCCTTGCGGAAACAGGCAAATTCATGGGCACAGCACCTGGCCTCAAGTGTTTATCTCGTAATTGCCTGTGAAGGATCTGGTGGGATACGAACCACGCTCTTTGCGTCGGGCACCTGGCCTACTCCATGTTTGAAAGGTACCCCTGAATGGTTCTAGGCGATGCCTTGATCTTGCCCGATCTCCTTCACACCCATGTCGCGAAAGTGCTTCATGCGAAAAGACTTCCGGCCGCAGCGGGCGACGGTCCGAGGTGGCGCTGTGATGCGGCGCGATCGCAAGGCTTGGTCGTCGTGAATGATCCGAGGTCGTGACATCGGCAAGGCGTCGAGCAGTTTTTCTGAGATTTCGATCGGGTCAGTCAAACGTTTTTGGCGATGCTCCTGGTGCAGTGGATTGCCTTATTTGTCTCGGCGAACACCGTCGATTCAATAATGCAGCCCACGACAATCATTCTTGCCAGGACTGGGAGAGGTCGATTGCCGGTGCAATTCAATTTTACAGCAGAGAAAAAAACGTCTGCTTTAACCGGAGCGAGTGACATTATCATCTCGGCTACCTAAACTTTATCGGACAAGTCCCGTTTTTTTCTTGCAAGCGTCTAGTCCTTACGCGAGAATGCATCTGTTCATCGTATCAAACGAAAACAACTTGAAGGATGAAAGGGGTTGTGTCATTGGGGAGCCTGGAAATGACATCATCGGGTAGGAAAGCGTTTCTTCACCAGACAGCTCACCTTATTACGTTATTGACGTGTTTCTGCCTTTTTCTTGGGTTGCTGGCCGGCTGCAATCAACCGATGGCCTTGGTATCAACGACGAACATGCGCGTGGTGCCCGACAAGGAAAGTTACTTGCAGCAGCGATTGCAGTCTGACTTTACCAATCCGGACCTGCACTGTGAACTGGGTCGGCACTATCAATCGGAAGGCCTATGGCGTAAGGCGCGATATCACATCGAGGCCGCGCTGGGGCATGATCCCGCCCATCGTCCAAGTCAGGCTGCCAACATTAAGTCCTACGTGGCTCAGGGCGACGAGGCGACGGCCGATCGCCTCTTTGCCAAATATCAGCGGCAGTTGCTCGCGAGTCCTGTGGAGATGGTCAAGTTTGCTAAAGCGTTAGGTGAGGCAGGCTTAGATACCTTTTCCTTGCGGTCGTTCGATCAGGCGGTGCTACTGGCTCCTCAGTCGGCTGAGGCCCACAGGCAGTTGGGGTATTATTATCTGGTCCGCCGAGACCTCGAGCAGGCGAAGGCCTACTTTACCAAGAGTTTTGGATTCGACCCGGCCCAGGCGGATGTTGCCGGCGAGCTTGGCAAGATGGGAGTCGTGGTGGAGCCGTCGGTGGACCCTGCTCTCGAATCGCAAGAAATCGCAGTACGACAGTGATGTTGGACTCGCGTCTACGATGGCGTGGCCGGTGGTTGGTGATCTTTGAAGAACGCTGCTTGGCCTAAGCCGATAGCAGATATATGTTTAGTGTTTTTCGTTGCCCCGTTGCGAACGGATTCGCTCGGGGTTTTTTTCTCCCCTCCGCAGCTAGGCTTTGTCAAGAAACTCCATCGTCGGCCCGAGAGCGAGCGTTTTTTTGCCTGGCAAAGACGGCGAAGCAGGCGATGTTGGTTTTATCGTCGATACAGCCGGATGCAGCCAGGCAGACAACTGCGGCTGCCTTTGCCCGACAGCGGCTGCGCCAGCAGCAATTAGAGCCTTCAAAGAAAACAAGCCGCTCGAAGCCAGATCGAGTTTTCTGACAAAGCCTTGATTCCCACCCGGAAAGTGCGACAAAAGTGCAGATAAGCGCTGGGCTCGGCCGATATGACTAGCTGACGCAGGGCCCTTCTGCGCGAGTTTTCAGGTGTGGCGTAGCACCGCCGTCGTGATGCGACCTTCGTGATGAGGCGACATCGCTTGCCGGAGGGTGGTTTCCAGTCGACCTGCTGGGGCTGAACGTGGCGAAGAAGAAAAAACGAAAAAACAAACCAGCCCCGCAGTACGGGGCGGGGGCCAAGGCAGCCCTTTTCTGTTTCGGCATCGTATTTGGTCTCGTGCTTTTCTTTAGCTGCTTGAGTTTCAACTTTTCCGATTGGCCCAGTCCCTTTGTCTATCCCAACAACAGTCCCGCCAGTAACTGGTGCGGATCTGTCGGCGCCTTTTTCGCCTATCACCTGCTCTATCACATGGGACCCGGCACCTTCCTGGTACTGATCTATTTTATCTGGCTTCTGGTTGCCAAGCTGGCCAAACGGGAGATCGACCAGCCCATCCTGCGAACCATCGGCCTGGTTTTGCTGACGGTGGCCATTTCCGCGAGCTTCTACGGTCTGTGGCCTCACCGTCTCTACGCCTTCCCGATTGGGTCGGGAGGCGTGTTGGGCGTCGCGACCTACTCTTTCTTGCAGACGAGTTTCGCCCAGTTGGGCTCGTTCATTCTGCTGTCGGCGATGTGGGTGGTCGGGCTCATGCTCATGGCGGACACGCTACTGCTATTCATTCCCATTTGGGCCGGCAAATGTCTGCTGAGGGCCATGGGGATCGTGCGCCCCGCCACCTCGAGGGGAAAGTCGAAAAGTCGTTCCGCATCCGAATCTACGGGGATCTCGGCCGGGGTAAAGGTCGGAATCCCCATGGCGACTCGCGCCGAGACGCCTCGGCCGTCGGCGAACTTCGCATCTACGACGCGCAGGCCAGCGCCGGTCTGAACGCGTAATCCGTCTGCGTCGGACAACGCAAAACCCCGATCCAGGA
>JADFHU010000568.1 GCA_022567055.1 Planctomycetota bacterium | reverse complement strand
TGTCATTTCGGTGCTCATCTGTTCTGCCGTCATCTTGGGGGAGCCTCTCTTGACACCACCCCATCGAGATGACAGTCAACCGAATCCCAATCGCGCGGACCTCAAATCACCAGCCGCAACACAGGTTTCTTGCGCTAGCGCGTAATTGACTTCGTTGCCTAGCTATCCCTGCAACCCCTGCCCGTAGATCACCCCAACCAGGATGGGTTATTCTATCGAGATCGGGCGGTGGGGTAAAGTGGAAAGTTTGTCGACCTCTCAAGGCGCGCGACCGGTCAAAAATCTGGATATTTGGCCCACAAAGCCCTTGCATTTGCATCTCTTTGTGGGTAGCTTGCCTCGTTTCGGTCGATTGGAAATTGTTATCTTATTTCGGTGTCATCGACTATGCGTCTAACACAAATACTGCAGGCATCCTCTGTGAGAGTCCCGTTAAACAGCAATGACAAGAATGCCGCGATTACGGAGCTATTGGATGTCCTGGATGACAACGGGCTCTTGGAGGACAGGGCCGTCGTGAGTGATGCGGTCTTCAACCGCGAGCAGACACGGAGCACAGGTATCGGTTCGGGCATCGCCATCCCTCACGGGAAATGCGACGCCGTCAAAAACCTGGTGATGGCCATCGGCATTGCCCACACGCCCATCGACTTCGAGAGCATCGACGGTCGACCCGTCACCACCATCATTCTGTTGATCTCACCGACCGATCAGACGGGAGCCCACATCCAGGCCTTGGCCGGTATCAGCCGCCTCATGCTGGATGAGCAGTTCAAGCAGGCATTTGAACAATCCGAAAACGCCGATCAAGCGTACAACCTGCTGAGGGAAAAGGAAAAATCCTAAGGTTTGTCTTCCCAGAGAATCAGACCCATTTCATGGGGATGGACGAGATCGGGATACCTGGGAAGGACGCGGACCGCCACACCCTGCCGGCCGGTCTTTGCACATGAAACCTGACTGCTGAACCAGTGGTTTCCCCCTTCGTCCTCTGCACGCTCGTACGTCATCTGTTCCGCCATGCCCTCAATAATGTTGCCCCACGTGTCCAAGGGACCGTGGTAGAGTTCCACGGAGACCTGCGACTGCTCAAAGGACCCCAGGCCTACCAACGCCCGCACGGTCAGTTCTGTTCCGGCCTTGATTTGGGACTGCTTAGGATCCAATGGCACCCGCTCGCCTTCCACCTCCAACTCCATGATCACATCTTTGATCTGGAATTGAGGCCAGGCCGCGCGAATTTCGCCCTTCCACTTTGAGATGGCCTTCGCGCGCGTCATGGCCTCCGCCGCCAGATATCGCCAACGAGCCGCGGCCGGATTGTAGAAGCGCCGGGTATACTCAGCGACCATTCTGTTCGTGTTGAATTCCGGTGCAATGGTGCGGATGGAATTCTTCATGCGTCGAATCCAGGCCCGGGGCAGGTTGTCGGCGCTCCGCGTATAGAAGAGAGGAATGATTTCGTTTTCGAGGAGTTTATAGAGAGCCTGACACTCAATCATATCATGATAGTCTGGATCTTGATAGGTTTCACCGCCCCCGATGCTCCAACCGCCGTCCGCATGGTAGCCCTCGCACCACCAGCCATCGAGTGTACTCAGATTGAGTACGCCATTCATCGCGGCCTTCATGCCACTGGTGCCGCTGGCCTCCATGGGTCGCCGCGGATTGTTCAGCCACACATCTACGCCTCTTACCAGGACACGGGCCACATCAATATCGTAATCTTCCAAAAACACAACGCGGCGGTGAATTTCGTCCCTTTCGGCGAAGCGCACGATGTTTCGAATGATGTCCTTGCCCTCGGTGTCTTTCGGATGCGCTTTTCCGGCGAAAACAAGCTGGATGGGGCGGTCCGCGTCCGTCAGCAATGTGATGAGGCGGTCGGCATCCCTCAGTATAAGGTCACCCCGCTTGTAGCTGGCAAAGCGTCGCGCGAAACCGATCGTCAGCACGTCCGGATCCAACACTTCCTCCGCGCGATTCAGTTCGCTATGGTAGGTCCCGCGTCGCTTCATCTGAGCCTTGATGCGATTTCGGGCAAAGACGACAAGCTGTTCCTTGCAGCGCTGGTGTGACCTCCACAGCTCTTCTTCGGGAACCTGTTCCATATTGGCCCACACCGATTTGTCATGCAGTGCATCCGGCCAGGTCGGACCCAGGTAGCGGTCGAAGAGATCTGCGATTTCCGGCGCCAGCCAGGTTTTCGCATGAACTCCGTTGGTGATGGATTTGATGGGCACTTCATCGGCAGGGACACCGGGCCACAGATTACCCCAGAGTTCTCTTGACACTTTCGCGTGGAGTTTACTGACACCGTTGGCATAGGCACTCAACTTGAGTGCCAACACCGGCATTTTAAAAGACTCATTTTCGTCGTCGGGGAGGATGCGTCCCAGGGAGAGAAAGTGCTTGCGATCGATGCCCAGATGCGGGAAATAGCTTGCGAAATACTTGTCCATCAGTTCCACACTGAACTCGTCGAGTCCCGCCTTTACCAGCGTATGCACGGTAAACACGTTGCCGGCTCGGGTCGCTTCGAGGGCCTCGTCAAAGGTCATCCCCTTCGTGGCCCGCAGATGCCCGATCCGTTCGAGCGCCATGAAGGCCGCGTGCCCTTCATTCATATGACAGACCGTCGGTTCGACGCCCATCGCCTTCAGGGCCTTGAGCCCGCCAATCCCCAACATGATTTCCTGACGAATTCGCAGCTCGCGGTCCCCCCCATAGAGACTGCTGGTGATCATGCGGGCACCAGGGGAGTTGGCCGGGATATTGGTATCCAGTAGGTAGAGCTTCACGCGTCCGACGTGGACACACCAAATCTGAGCCCGCACGCAACGTTCAGGATAGTCAACGCCGATGGACAAGGGCCCCCCGCTCTCCTCGCGTACCAGCTCCAAGGGCATGTTGTAGACATCGTTGTCGACGTAAACCTCCTGCTGCCATCCATCGATGTTCAAGTGTTGGCGGAAATAACCCTTCTGGTACATGAGACCGATTCCCACCAGGGGAATCCCCAGGTCCGACGCACTCTTAAGATGATCTCCGGCCAGGACACCCAGGCCTCCCGAGTACACCGGCAGGCATTCGTGGATGCCAAACTCGGCACTGAAGTAAGCGATCGTGGGCTTACCGTGCTTGGAACAAACCTTCTCGAACCAGGTCGGGCCCTCCAGGTACCGTTTCAGCGCCTGCGCAACCCGCTGCAATTCATGCAAGAAGGCCTGGTTTTCAGCGAGCAATTCAAGCTTGCGTTGCGAAACACTCCCTAAGAGCTTGACCGGATTGTGGCCGCTGGATTTCCACCGTTTATTGTCGATCCGCTCAAACAGCTCGACGCACTCGGGATTCCAGGACCAATACATGTTCCTGGCGATCGCTTCCAGATCTTTAAGTGCCTCCGGCAACGCCGGCAACACTGTAAAACTACGCACACTCGGCATTCTTTTCTCCGTCCATTGGACCATCAAACTGTCACCCTATGGGGATGACCTTGGACGCAGCAGGCGTGGTCCCCACGCGCGGCGTACCCTGTCCCTTTCATCGGTCCAAGCAGCGTCATGCTTAATCAGGAACGACGCCCAGGCAGGAGAAGATGTTGAGAGGTGACTCCGGTAATAGGGCCGGACAGCCCCCTGAAAACGAGGTTGAGAGGGTCCAGGCCTCGGTATAAGAATGGAGTGGGCCCCCGCGCAGGGCGATCACATGTAGACTTAGAGCACCTACGCAAAATGAGTCTGCATTCGAGCGACTTATTTTGCGTAGGGGCTCTTAGGCAGACGTTAATGCCCCCTTTTTCTACCCCTCGCCGGGGTCTCATGGGGGTAGTCATCAGTAATCAGTTTTTGGCCTGCACCAATCACTGATTACTGTTTACTGATTACTTGCGCGGGTGGAATCCTGGCCAATTGGCATTTCGGCTGCATTTCGTACGGATTTGGAATCTACATGCGATTGCCCTGCTCCCAGGCGTGTTTCTCAGCAAGAACTCGCCCGCTGAAGGAAGGGGACGACAGGTTTCGTCACAAAAAAAGGCCTGAAATCTCAGGCCTTTTATAATTGCTGACTCTCCTCCGCAAATGCCGCCAGAAAGTGTTTGAAAAGAACCCATCACTAACTACGTGGGCGGATCTCGCTCGTGTCCGAAAGTCCTATCGAGTAGGCATTTCCGGTCCACTAAGGCCGAACCTCCCTTAGAACGGGCATCGGTTCTTTCAAATCCAGACTTCCTAAGC
>JADFHU010000567.1 GCA_022567055.1 Planctomycetota bacterium | reverse complement strand
TCACACTTTCCCTTTTCGTCGATCGTCAGCGAGATGAGGCAGTCCATCGTCAATCGTCTCTAGGCGGCCGCGCTCGTCGCGGAACGGGCCCGAAGTCACTCCGGCGCCATTCTAAGCGGGCGGGTCACTCGGGGCCACTTAAAAGGGCTCACACGTTAGTAGCGGGGTAGACAAGATAATGCTTGACAATGCCAGAGATCTGTCCAACATGGACCCCATTCTGGCAATGGGTAGGGTGAACACTCTGTATCCCGCGCAGCGTATACCCTCAGAGACCAACACCATTAAGAAGCACAGGGATGAGTGACGTCCTGCAAGGATGCCCTGACTGGTTCGATAGACGTGGATTAGGATGGAGGAATTGGGTGTGAAGAAGTGCGGTGCAACCTGGATCGACATCAACGCCCCTCTGCTGCGTTACAAACTCATCGTAACCGTTTCGATGGAAGGCTACATTCCCGAGTTTGAGGGCGATGCCCGCGAGGCAAATACGAAGGGAGGATTGGGCATCTATTTCGGAGACAAGTTGGAGGGGCTGGCGGCCATAGGGATTCGCAACGCGTTCGGATGCATGCCCATGTATCACAAACGCCTGGTGCAGCGGATCCGCAACGGACGCCAAGAAATCGACTATCGAGAAGTCTCCTACGATCGACAGCCTGTCACGCCGCTGCTCGATGAGGACCGGCAACCCATCAAACTGGAGGTGTGGGGAATCAACACCGAGAATCCCCTTGAGGAAGTTCGGCACGAGGTAGAGGTGTTCTGTACCTATCGAGGCGGCACGCCCCTCTATCTCTTCCGCTGTCTCGAAGTCTTCGACGTACTCTACCCCGACGAGACCACGCATCGATGCTTGGGACGCCGTCACCGCTTCCTGCAAGAGACGATATTCGCCCAATGTGTCCCGAGACTCTTCAGGCGTCTCGGCGTCATTCCCGATGCGCTGCTGATCAACGAGGGTCATGTGGCTGTCGCCGGTGCGATCACACGGGGCGACCCCGTCTTCAATAAGACCGCCATCCTCTATACCAATCACACGGTCGTACCCGCGGGCTTGGAGGTCTTCGACGTCGATGAACTGGTGGGCAACGATCTGGGTCGGGCGCGATACATCATGCGTTTCCCTTCCCAGAGCTGGCAGTGGCTCTGGAAGAAGTTCATTGTAGAGAGTGAGGGCAAGGTCCTGATCGACTTTTCCAAAGGCGCGCTTGAAATCTGCAGCGCGGCCAATGCAGTCAGTGCCGAACACGCCGGCATGACCCGAAGCCTCTTTCCTTCGCACAACAAACACATCCACCCGATACTCAATGGCTCGGGCGACACCTGGGTCCAGCGGGAACTTCTAGAGCTGGAGCTCCAGGGGATCCAGCCAAGCGCCGAGGAGTTGCTGGCATTGGGGCTCCAAGGAAAACGGACCGCCCGGGAGGTCATCCGACGCAGGACCGCGGATCTGACCAATCAACAGGGCAAGGTCATCGCCGCCGAGGGGAGAGAATTGAACCTCGACATGCCCGCTGTCTGGTTGGTCCGCCGCATAGTGGATTACAAGAGCCAGTACCCCATCCTGAAGGAGATCATTCATATCCTCTGCGCCGATCGGGAGCAGAGGGTCGATAGCCGCTGGGGTCTTAGGCGCGGGCTAGGCATGCAAGTCGTCGTTGGGGGTGTCGCGCCGCTGAATTGCCATGAGCAGACCTGGATAGAGGCGTTTGTCCAATGGATGGAGAGGCCGGACCTGAAGAACCGATTTTTCTTTGTGCCAGGGGGTGACACCGAACTGCTGAGACTGCAGGCCATCGGGGCGGACATCTGCCTCAATTGCCCGCAGCCCGGCCGAGAGGCCTGCGGCACTAGCGACCAGCGCAGCGCGCGAAACGGTGGCATAAACATTGCCGTCCACAGCGGTGGACCGCCGGAATATCTGGAGGATGGCAGGAGCGGCATGCTGATCGGCCCCTACATCAACAACAGTGACTTTTTCGATCTCGCCCCCAAACACATCCTAGAGAAGCTGGAGGTGTTGGCAGACATGTACTACGCCCAGGGGCGAAACGACCGGCGTTGGCGAGAGATGAAACTGCAATCCTATCTTGCCAGCCGACAGGTCTCTGCAGCCGCCATGGAGCAACGCTATGCGCCCGTCTACGTGCAAGCCATCTGCTCCAGGCTTGAGCATCTGCAGGACCCGGAGTCTCGACATCACGTCGAGACAACATCGGACCAATATCACCAACCCGTCCAGAATACCCACGCTGGCCTGACAGGCTAGGACTCCTGGGGCTGTTTTCTCCTTGATCTGCCCTGCTTCAGAGGGGTAGAATGGTTTTTATGCTTGAAGAGTCAAAACGCCTATCAGTCTCAATCGGAGGTCCATGATGTTTACCAAACTCGCGACAAGACGAGCGTTTCTCAGGTCAGCCTCCACCGGGAGTCTCGCGGCTATGGGTGGCTTCGCTTTCCTGTCCCAATTGCCGCGGGTCTCGGCCGAGGACACCCAATTGAAACCGAAACTGGTGCAGTTCGATGGTCACATCGAGCCGCTCGTGCGGCTGATCGAAGAATCACCCCGCGATAAGTTGTTGGAACGAGTCGCAATACGCATTCGGGGCGGGACCTCCTATCGCGAAGTGCTGGCGGCGCTGTTGCTGGCAGGAATACGCAACGTCCAGCCGCGACCCTCGGTAGGATTCAAGTTCCACTGTGTACTGGTCGTCAACTCTTGCCACTTGGCGAGTCTGTCCGGGCCAGTCGAGGATCGGTGGCTGCCAATCTTCTGGGCCTTGGACTATTTCAAGTCATCGCAGGCCGATGAGGCGCGTCGCGGTGGCTGGCGCATGAATTCTGTGAATGAATCGATCGTTCCTGATGCGTTGCGAGCGCGGCGTTTGTTTGTCGAGGCGATGGACGCATGGGATGCTGACAAGGCAGACGTCGCAACCGCCGGCCTGGTCCGGACCGCGGGAGCGACCGAAGTGTTCAATCTATTTGCACGCTATGCTGCTCGTGACTATCGATCGATCGGCCACAAAGCCATTTACCTGGCGAATGCCTGGCGCACGCTGCAGGTCATCGGGTGGGAGTTTGCGGAACCCGTGTTACGGTCCTTGACATTTGCTCTGTTGAACCATGGCGACGAGCCAAATCCGGCGCAGAGCGATCTGGCCGCCGACCGACCGTGGCGTGAAAACGCCGAAAGACTCGGTCGAATTCCTGACAACTGGCTCGGCGGAAAGCCCAATGACGCCGTTCCCACAGAGCTGTTTCAGGCCTTCCGTCACGGAACTCCGTCTGCGGCCGCCGAGACGGCCGTCGACGCGCTGTCGCACGGAGTGGGGCCACAGTCTATCTGGGATGGTGTGTTCGTGGGAGCCGGCGAACTCCTAATGCGCCAGCCTGGCATCGTAGGATTGCATGGACTGACAACGGCGAACGCCATGCATTATCTGTGGCGTGCTGTTGCCGACGATGGCCTTCGACGCCAACTGCTGCTTCAGGCCTGTGCGTTCAACCCGATGTTTCGCGATTCGGCAAAAGGTCGTGGGGGACTCGGTGACCAGCGGATCGAAGACCTGCGGCCCATCGCGACCGAGGCGAGCGGCAACGAAGCACTGGCAGAGATCTTGGCCGACATTTCGGTGGACAGAATGCGGGCGGCGCGCAAAGTAGAGTCGTTTCTTTCGTCGGGTGGCAATGGCCACGATCTGGTTAACGCGGCCAGGCGGATGCTGTTCCGCAAGGGCCGCGACGCGCACGATTACAAGTTCAGTTCGGCCGTACTCGAGGACTACAGCCGTGTAAGCCCGGCATGGCGGAATCGTTTCTTGGCGATGTCCGTCTTCAACCTCAAGGGAAGCGGGCATCCCGACAGTGACTTACTGAATCGCACTCGCTCGGCTCTGCAGGGATGACGCGCGGCGCACCGTATCTCGCAGACGCCACGGTTTTCTGACACGGGCGGCGGCCTCGCAGAAGGGTAGCGCGTGGACTTCGTCTGATCTATGCTTCTGTCTTATCTCTCCATGAATCCCTCGCGTCTCTCCGACGATTGTCGAACGACTCCATGCGCATCTGCTTCGACATTTGCTCGCACTAAGGACCCGCACAACAATAACTTACCGCTTCTCCATCTCATCTTCAGGTAGTCTTTGGCCGTTCCTCAATCGCGAAATCCTCAACGTAGGCCCGCTACGCTTCCGGTTTCGCTCAATCGATCACG
>JADFHU010000037.1 GCA_022567055.1 Planctomycetota bacterium | reverse complement strand
GTGCAAACGGGCTAAAATGCTGGCGATGAATGCTTCAATGCTCTTCTTGGCGATCAGCATCACGCTTCCCGCGTGGTCTGATGAAAGGACCCAGGTCGCCAGGCGGCCGAATATCCTGTTCGCACTCTCCGATGACCAGTCCTATCCCCACACAGGCATCCTTGGCGATCCGGTGGTCAAGACACCTGCGTTCGACCGGGTAGCGAGAGAGGGCGTCCTGTTTACCCACTCCTTTGCGGCATGTCCTTCGTGCACGCCGTCACGATCGGCAATCCTGACGGGTCGGCAAATCTGGCAGGTCGGCGAAGCCGGTGTTCTATTCGGCACCTTGCATCCCGAGTATCCGCTGTTCACTCACTTGCTGGAAGACGCGGGGTACCACGTCGGATTCGTTGGCAAACCCTGGGCCCCGGGAGACTGGCGTGCGGGCGGTCTGAGTCGACATCCCAATGGCAAGGAATATGCCACGCAGTTAGAGGTGGACCCACCGATAGGCATCAACACACGCGACTACGCCGCCAACTTTGAGGAGTTTCTGGCAGATCGGCCCAGCGGAGCTCCGTTCATGTTTTGGTTTGGCTGCTCCGAACCACACCGCGAATACGATATCGGGATTGGACGGCGGTCAGGATTGAGCGAGAAAGATGTGGTGGTGCCTCCTTATCTGCCCGACTCGCCAGAGGTTCGGATGGAGATTCTCGATTACTACTACGAAATCGAGCACTTCGATAAGCACTTGTCCCGCATGCTCAAGACGCTGGAGGAACTCGGAGAGCTAGACAACACCATCGTAGTGGTGACATCCGATAACGGCATGCCGTTCAGCCGCACCAAAACCACGCTCTATGACGGGGGAGTCAGGATGCCCACGGCGATTCGTTGGGGCGACCATGCCCCGGGGGGTCGTCGTGTGGACGACTTCATCGGGCACATCGACTTCGCACCCACATTTCTTGAAGCAGCCGGAGTCGACATTCCCGGGACCGTCACGGGTCGTAGTCTGATGCCCTTGCTCAATTCCGATCGCAACGGTCGCCTTGACGAAGATCGCGACCACGTCGTGACCGGCCTCGAACGGCACACCTACTGCAGGCCCGGCGGTGCGACTTATCCGATTCGCGCCATTCGCACCCACGATTATCTGTACATTAGAAACTTTGCGCCGGATCGCTGGCCCACCGGCGGTCCGGCGTTTATCTCTTCGAACAAAGCGCCCCACGGTGACATCGACGATGGTCCGTTTAAAGACTTTATGTTGCGTGATCAGACTCGGATCGATTTCCCTCTCGCCTTCGAGTTGGGTTTTGGCAAGCGTCCGCTAGAGGAACTCTACGACGTGCACTCGGATCCACACCAGATCAACAATCTGGCCGAGAATCCACAGCATGCCGAAGCCAAAGAGAAACTCTGGGCGCGGCTAAAAGCCCATCTGAAGGAAACGGCCGATCCCCGGATCGACGGCCAAGACCCCTGGCGGAATTACATCTATCGGCAGGTCGAGGGATTTGGCGCCACCTATAATATGAGCCTCACGGAGAAGGAGCGAGCCGCGGCCCGTGCTCGGGGGAAGCACCGTGTGAGTCCGGGTGCGAAAGAATAAGCCATAGGTGTAAGCCGTACGGCATCAGGAACGATCGACAGAATCGGCCTGGTTCAAAAATATACGGTTCCGGGTAACACTGAGTAAACCGCCGTTTCAGGATCGCTATCGCTATCGAAATCGTCTTTCATCCATCAGACAATGGTAGCGCCAAAGGCTTTTCCCGATCCCGATATCGATTTCGATCCAGACACATTGTTACCCTGGTTTGAACCAGGCCACAGAATCGTCTCCCATCTGTCGAGAATCCATGGGAGAACTCACTGGTGACCTTCATGACGGACAATGGCCAGGCGGGACGTTCCGGCAGGCTCAAGGGAAAACGCGCCGCGATCTACACGGCCGGCTTCAAGACAGGCAAAGGGTCTCTTTACGAGTCAGAGAATGTGGTGGCTAACTACCCCGACGTTGTGGCCAGAGTGCGTCAAGCCTACGACACCTGGCGGGCCGAACCCGCCCGCTGATGAGTCCCTATGGGTTCGAATTTCCCTCGCGGGCACCTAGCTGGGTCACACGGAAATCCCGGTAACGGGCCCCACGAGTAAACATGTGTCGCAGGCCGATGCGCCCTTCGACGATGCCGGGTAGGGTGTCGTTGGTCCAGAGGAAGGTCTTCTCCGCCTCATCGTTTTGGACCCGCATGGACAGGGTGTTGCCCCGCTTGATGACGGTGATCCTGTGAGGCACGTCGGTCGAGAACAGGCCGGTACGGGCAAAGTCCGGCTTTAGGTCGGTGCCTCTCAGTCCCTTCATTCTCAGGGGCATGTAGCGTCGGGCGCGGACATAGTCCTCGCTGGGGTCGTCATTGTTGTTGTTGAAGGCGGCGTAGCTGATGTGATAGGTGTTCATGTGGTCGAAGTAGCGTCTCATTGCTGGCACGATTCGTCGATCCGACCACTGGGCAATATCGGTCACGTAAGGATCTTCACCGCTGCCGGTCGCCTGCACATAGAGAATCGTGGCGCAGCGTGTCGCGCGATCGAGCCGTGTGTACTCGTACTCAATCTTGATGTCCCCGGAAAAACTCTGCTTCGTCCACAGCACGGCGTGGCTGGCATCCTCCCTGAAGGTGGGACCGGCCCAGAAGTCCATGCCCTTGTCGCTGTGTGTGAGGGTTGCCTTCTGTCCATCGAGTGTCCAGTGTTCGCGCCAATCGTCGGTACAGCTGTCGTAGAGGAGCGTTGGATCGTCCTTTTTCCCGATGGACGCATGATCTTCGACGCCGGCGCAGAGTGCAGAGATGGCCATCGCAAAGATCAGACAAAGGCGTGTGGTGATTGACTTCCGCATCGCGAGCAGTCCCTTGGCATTCATGCCTCTCTTATACTGAATTTTTCTGTATAGGCCATCCGGAAATCATCCAAAGACAGAGCGTGAGGGTCAGCAGGGTCGATGAGGTCAAGCCTCCCACAACAACGATGGCCAGAGGTCTTTGTACCTCTGATTCCGTGCGGTGGCAATGATCAGGGGCAAGAGACCCAATGCCGTCGTCGAGGTCGTCATCCACACCGGTCTGAATTTTGATCTTGCCGGTCCCTTGGCACTCTGCGTACAATGCGGGCCCCGAACAGATGCGTTTTGTGGATGTGTATGATGATGAGTGCTTATTGAGATCGGAAGAGACCGGTGCCCAGCGAAACGAGCGTTGCTGTGAATAAGGAACGAATCGCGATTATCCGTTTGATGCTGTGGGTGCTCTGTGTGAGTCCCTCAGTGGGTCAGGCTACCTGGCCCCAGTTTCGAGGACCGTGGGGCACCGGCGTCGTCTCCGACTCTGGCGACGGGAAACAGGCGGTCGTTCCCCTCCATTGGAGTGAATCGGAGAACGTCAGCTGGAAGTGCGCCATTCCCCATAGCGGGCTGTCGACGCCGGTGGTGATGAATGGCAAGGTCTGGCTCACGACGGCCACCGTGGAAGGGCATGAGGCCTTCGTCATCTGTGTCGATGCGAACTCCGGAAAGATGCTCCTCAATAAGAGGCTCTTCCATACGGAAGACCCCGAGCCCTTGGGCAACCCGGTCAATGGCTATGCGTCTCCTTCCCCGGTCGTCGAAGCGGATCGTGTCTATGTGAGCTTTGGCAGTACCGGGACGGCCTGTCTGGACACCCAGACCCATGAGATCCTCTGGACCCGCAGAGATCTTCCCTGTCGTCACTACCGAGGTCCGGGGTCTTCACCGGTCCTCTTTGGCGATCTGCTGATCTTGACCATGGACGGTGTCGATCTCCAGTATCTGGTGGCCCTCGACAAGAAGACGGGCCGGACTGTTTGGAAGACCGACCGCAGCGCGGACTGGGATGACCTTGATGCCCAGGGTAACCCGGCCAAGGAGGGCGACCTTCGCAAGGCCTATTCCACGCCCTTGGTCATCGAGGTCGAGGGTCGGCCGCAGATGGTCAGCGCCGGCGCGAAGGCCGCCTACGGCTACGATCCCGCCACGGGGCGTGAACTGTGGAAGGTACGGCATCGGGATCACTCCAGTTCTGCTTCACCGGTCTTCGGCCAAGGGATGGTCTATGTCTGTACCGGTTTTAGCAAGTCAGAACTGCTGGCGATCCGCCTGGGCGGTGCAGGCGATGTCACCGAGACACACGTTGCCTGGCGCAGACGGCGGGCCGTGCCCACCATGCCGTCGCCGCTTTTGGTCGGCGACCACCTCTACACCCTCGCGAACACCGGCACGCTTTCCTGCCTGGAGGCGCTGACCGGCCGGGAGGTCTGGCGAGAGAGCCTGTCGGGATCGTTCGCCGCTTCACTGCTCTATGCGCAGGGTCGCATCTATTGCTTCAACAAAAAGGGCGTGACGACCGTTATGAAGGAGGGGCCTCAGCTTCAAGTCTTGGCCGAGAACAAACTCGATGGCGGCTTTATGGCCTCCCCGGCGGTCGCGGAGGGGGCGCTTTTTCTAAGGACGAAGACGCACCTTTACCGCATTGATTCGGCCCGCTGAGATGAGAACGATCTTGACAACTCCCGCAGTTTTATGTGACTTTGACCGACGAGGTCGAGAAGACCGCGTGCCATGAAGAGCATCGAAGAATTTCCTGAATATCTGTTCAAGCAGACACAGGCCTGCGACCATGAGGTCCCGCAGCAGGCAGGTGCGCGCCGGTTTATTGACGACTTGGTTAATTTTCTGTTCCTCATCCGAGCCGATGAGGAATGCATGCTGCCACAGATCCGGCTGAATCTGCTGCAGTTACAGATCGACTTCCAGAAACTGTTGCGGCCCCTGAAGAGAAAACTGGCCGAGCCGATCGGGGCGCTCTGCGATCAGTTCTTCGCTCGAATCCCTGCCATCTATGCGAGCCTGATGAAAGACGCGAAGTCCTTCCTGGACTTTGATCCGGCGGCGAGATCGATCGAATCCGTGATCCTTTACTACCCAGGCTTCTATGGCATCACGGTGTACAGGCTGGCCAACGTGCTCTACTCCCTTGGGATCCCATTTCTTCCCAGGATGGTGTCTGAATACGCACACGCGCAGACAGGGATCGATATCCATCCCGGGGCGACGATCGGCGACAACTTCTTGATCGATCACGGTACCGGTGTGGTCATCGGCGAAACGGCCATCATTGGGAGAGATGTAAAGATCTATCAGGGTGTGACTCTGGGGGCACTCTTTGTGAAAAAGGAACTTGCTAACACGAAACGTCACCCCACGATCGAGGACAACGTGGTGATCTACGGCGGCAGCACGATTCTGGGGGGCCAGACGGTCGTCGGCCATGACTCGACGATCGGCGGCAACGTGTGGCTGACGAAAAGTGTTCCATCCAACTCCATCGTCTACCACGATAGCACGACCATCGTCAAGGACAGCAAGCGGCGAGACGAGCCGCTTGATTTCGTGATATAGTTTTCACCGAGATTCGATTGCGTGTGGGGCATCGCGAAGCGAAAAAGGGTATCGCGAAGCAAAAAAAGATTGAACATTTTGGAAAGAGGTAAGACATGAAAAATGCACACCTAACGACAGTTGTATCCGTGATGATTCTCTGGAACATGGGATGCACCTCTGCCGCGAATCGGGTCGAGCTGACCAAGATTCCCGGCGAAAACAGGGTAGAGGTCGTGGTGGACGGCCGGGAGTTCACCTCCTACTGGTGGCACCCCACCATTTTCAAACCCGTGCTCTACCCGGTGCGTACGGCCAAGGGGACGACTGTCACGCGCAACTATCCGCCTTTTCCCAATGAAGCGACCGATCACCCTCATCATGTGGGCATCTGGTTCAACTACGGCAGCGTGAATGGTTTGGATTTCTGGAATAACTCGGGGGCGATTCCGCCGGAGAAGAAACCTCACTTCGGCGCCATCCGACACCGCGAGATCAAGCGCATGAAGAGCGGCAAGCGCGGCATCCTGGTGGTTGCCTGCGATTGGGTCGACAACGAGGGAAACGTTCTGCTCGTGGAAGAGACGGCATTTACCTTCCGAGGCGAAGGGGATCTACGCATCATTGACCGACGCACGAAACTGACCGCGAAGACGGATGTCGAGTTTAAGGACAATAAGGAGGGCTGCATCGCCGTCCGTGTCACGACGGCCCTGCAGTTACCGAGTAGTGTCAAAAAGAAATCGTTTAAGGATGCCCACGGGGTGGTGACGGAGGTTGCCGGGGCGCAGGGGGCCCATGGCAACTATCTGAGCAGCGAGGGAAAAGAAGGCGATGATGTGTGGGGCACGCGGGCCAAGTGGGTGAAGCTATATGGGACATTCGGTGATGAAAATGCGGACATCGTCATCATCGACCATCCGGAAAACCCGGGTTATCCCACACACTGGCATGCCCGCAACTACGGGCTCTTCGCCGGCAACACCCTGGGTCAAAAAGTCTTTTCCGAGGGGAAGTTGGAACTGAACTACAAGCTGGCAAAGGGCGAGTCGGGACAGTTCAACTACCGCATTCTGATCAACTGTGGGCCAACGCTTTCCGCAGAGCAGATAGAGGCCAAGTTCCAAGAGTTTTCCAAATAGGGCAGTCACCGACGACCGACCTATGGACCCACCGACCTATAGACCCACAGACCTACAAATTATACTCCTTGATCTTACGATAGAGAGTGCGTTCTCCGATCCCGAGGATTTTGGAGGCTTTTTCTCGATTGCCTTCCGTCTTGGCGAGCGTGTCCGAGATGGCCTGACGTTCGAGTTCCGTGAGGGCGACGCCCGCCAGGTTGCCGGGCCCGATGGCCATGGGTTGGCTGATTCCTGCGAGTTGAGGACGCTTCGCGATCTCCGGTGGAATGTCCCTGACATCCAGCCTCTCCCCGTCACAGAGGACGACCATGGCGCGGATGGCATTCCTGAGTTGGCGAATGTTGCCCGGCCACTCATAGGCGTTGAGAACAATCTGGGCGGATGCCGTGATGCCCGTCACAGGGAGGCCCGTTTCCAGGGCCGCCTGCTCGATGAAATAATCGGTCAGCAGGGGGATCTCGTCGACCTGGGCGCGTAGAGGCGGCATCGTGATATTGACCCCCTTGATACGGAAATAGAGGTCCTCCCGGAACAGTTTGGCCTCAATCAGTTTTCGGAAGTCCTGATTGGTGGCGCTGATGATGCGTACATCCACAACCGTCGGGCGGCTCGAGCCCACGGGCATGATGACCCCATCTTCCAGAACGCGCAGCAGTTTGGCCTGCATGATCAGCGGCATGTCCCCAATCTCATCCAAGAAGAGTGTGCCCTCATTGGCCACTTCAAAGAGCCCCTTGCGGTCCTGAGCCGCGCCGGTAAAAGCGCCCTTGGTATGGCCGAAGAGTTCGCTTTCCAGGAGTGTTTCCGACAAGCCGGCACAGTTGACGGGCACAAAGTTTTTGAGGCGACGCCCGGAGTTGTCGTGCAGAGCCTTTGCCAGGAGTTCTTTGCCGGTTCCCGTGGGGCCTTCAATCAGCACGGAGATGTTGGTCGGCGCGACGCGTTTGGCCACCTGCATGACCTGCGCCATGGAACCCGTGCCGCCTAGGATACCCTCGAAGCGGAATCCTTTACGTTCCACCGTCACGGCGACGGCTTGTTTGGCCGACGCGATCGCGACTTTTTGAGTGGCCTGTGAGACCAAGGCCCGCAGTTGGTCGATGTCGATGGGCTTGACGAGGTAATCATACGCACCCCTACGCATGGCCTCCTTGCACGTGTCAATCGTCGCGTAGGCAGTCACCAGGATGACTTCGGCCTCGGGGTTCTGTGCCTTGGCCTCGTCGAGCAGGATAATGCCGTCGGTCTCACCGTCCAACTTGAGATCGGTGATCAAGACGTCGATTCTTTGGGAGCGGAGGATTTCAGACGCGTCCTCGAGCGAATAGACGGCGATGGCATGCACCGGCAGACGCTCGAGTGACTCGACGATCCCTTCGGCGTGATTTTGTTCGTCATCGACAACCAGGACGGTGGCATGGGTATCGTTCAAAGCACCTCCCCTTAGGCAGTTGTGGACAAAGTCGACAGGGGCAGGCGAATCGAAAAAGAAGACCCTTTGTCCGGTTCGCTGGCGACATCGATCCAGCCGCGATGGGCTGCAACGATCTTCTTGGCAGTGGCCAGTCCCAGCCCGGTTCCGCGTGCCCGCCGCGAGTAATAGGGATCAAAGATGCGCGGCAGTGCTTCCGCGGAGATGCCGCAGCCGGTGTCGTTTATCTGGATGACGGCCCACTCCTCCTGTTGCTCGGTGCGCACCATGAGGTCGCCCCCTTGCGGCATGGCCTGCTGCGCGTTGATCATCATATTCAGAATGACCTGTTTGAGCATTCCTGTGTCCACTTTACATCGCAGGACTCTCTCTGAAAATCCCTTTCGTATGGTGATCGCTGCATTGTAGGCCTGGGGGGAATAGAAGTCAACGACGTCACCCACCAACTCGTTAAGGTCGGTCAGTTCGAGTTGAAGTTCCGGCTTGCCGATGTAGCGCAAAAAATCTTCAAGGATCTCGGCCAGTCGATCTGCCTCTGCTTGAACAATAGCGATCTTCCGTAGAGCGCGTCCAAACCTTGGGTCGTCAGAGTGGACTTCGCCCAGTTGCTCATGGGCCAACTTCAGATTGACTTTAATGGTCGAGAGGGGATTATTGATCTCATGGGCAAGTTCACCGGTGAGTTTTGAAAGCTCCACCAGCTCACTGGCGTTATCGGTGTCGATGCGTTTTCTTGAGTGCCTCAGCAAGACAAGATAGCTCAGTAATCCACCTGCAACGCAACCACAGGTGATACCTGCAATAAACTGCCACACTGGGGTTCCCTTTTATTTGCCCGCGGGCTGCACGGCCTTCTCCGTCCGCCCCATCTCGGCCAAGGCTGCCTTGCGGGACAGCTTCAGCCGGCCCTGGTCGTCGATAGAGATCAGTTTCACGGGAATCAAGTCACCGGCGGAGCAGACGGTGTCGACGGTTTTGACATAGCCATCGCTGAGCTCGCTGATGTGACAGAGACCTTCCACGCCGGGTGTGATCTCCACAAAGACACCGAAGTCCTTCACCGATACCACCTTGGACTCTTCGTAGATGCGTCCGACCTTCGGTGGTTGAGTGAGACCCTCAATGAACTCCTTGGCCTTGGCGCCGCCGTCTCCGCTGACGCAACTGATAAAGATGGTGCCATCTTCTTCGATTTCAATCGTGGCGCCGGTCTGTTCCTGGATGCTCCTGATCATCTTGCCGGAGGGGCCGATGACCTTGCCGATAAACTCCGGATCAATCTTGATGCTGATCATCTTGGGGGCGTGTTCGCTCAGGTCGCCCCGGGGCTCCGCAATGGCTTGATTCATGGACTCGATGATCTTGCCGCGGGCCACTCTGGCACGTTCCAGTGTCTCGACGAGGATTTCCTCGCTGAGGCCTCGAATCTTGATATCCAATTGAATGGCCGTGATCCCTTTGAGGGTGCCGGCGACCTTAAAGTCCATGTCACCGTAGTGGTCCTCTTCTCCGAGGATATCGGTGAGAAACTCCTGGCGGCCGTTGTCGTCGGTGATCAGGCCGATTGAGATACCGCCTATGGCGTTCGCAATGGGAACACCGGCATCCATTAGGGCCAGCGAGCCACCGCAGACTGAAGCCATCGAACTAGAGCCGTTCGACTCGGTGATGTCTGAGACGACGCGAATGGTATAGGGGAATGCTTCAGTGGGAGGCCGCATCGCCTCCAGGGCACGCTCAGCGAGGGCACCGTGACCGATCTCGCGACGTCCAGGACCGCGAACGGGCCGTGCTTCACCGACAGAAAAGGGCGGGAAATTATAGTGTAGCGTGAAGCTCTGGCTGAATTCTTCGTGGAGTCCGTCGACAATCTGAGCATCACGAACCGTCCCGAGGGTACAGGTCACCAAGGACTGGGTCTCGCCTCGGGTAAAGAGTGCCGATCCGTGTGTCCGGGGGAGCACGCCGACTTCACAGGAGATAGGCCGTATCTCGTCATAGGCGCGTCCGTCTGAACGCTTGCCATCGAGCAGGCGTGCGCGGACAACGCTCTCTTCAATCTTTTCGTAGGCCCGTTTGACCATGGACTTGGCGAAACGAGGGGCGTCGCTCTTTGCCGCCTCTTCTGGGTCAGGGGCAAGCTCTGCAGGGCCGAAGGCGGCCTGGACCTCCTTGTAAACATCCGTGACTGCTGCCTGGCGTTCTGCTTTGCCGTGAATCTCTTTGGCATCATTCAGCTTGGCACCGAACTGCTCTTGGATCTGAGACAGGAGCCCCTCATCGACTTCGGTCAGGGGGATTTCTTTCTCCACGCCCACCTTGTTCGTGAGTTCAGTGATCATGTCGCAGACCTCTTGGACGGTCTTGTGTGCGGTCATGACCGCATTGGCCACCTGCTCTTCGGAGAGCTCTTTGCAGCCGATTTCGATCATGTTGATCTCTTCTTTTACGCCACCCAGCAGCAGATTCAGGTCACTCTCATTTTGCTCTTCGTGCGTGGGGTTGACGATGAGATTACCATCGATCATGCCCATTCGAACGGCGGCAATGGGGCCCTGGAAGGGAATCTTGCTGATGCTCAGTGCCGCGCTGGCGCCAATAATGGCTGGGACGTCAGGATCGTTGATGCAATCGGCACTGATGACGGAGGCCATGATCTGAACCTCCTGGAAATAGCCGTCCTGGAAGAGGGGGCGAATAGGTCGGTCGATCATGCGTGCCGTCAAGATTTCCTTGGTGGAGGGTCGACTCTCGCGTTTGATGAATCCACCGGGAAACTTGCCCGCGGCAGTCAGTTTTTCGCGGTAGTCCACACTCAGGGGGAACCAATCGATATCATCGAAGCGGGGCGGTGCGGTCACTGCTGTGACCAGAACGACGGTTTCGCCATAGGTGACGAGGACCGCCCCGTCGGCTTGGCGGGCCACCTTGCCGGTTTCGATTGTTAGCGTTCGTCCTGCAATTTCTCTTTCTACTTTAACTACATTAAACATACATTGCCTCTCTTGCTAAGTTACAACCGGATCCTCGAGCTGTTCTGAGTCGAGAATCCAACGTCACTGGCGCATTCACTATAATTTCTTTCTCGTTCATCTTCTTACTTTCTCAGGCCAAGCCGACTTATGATGCCCTGGTATCGGTTGACGTCCTTCTTGGCGACATACTTGAGCAGGGCAGAACGCGTCCCGACCATTTTCAGCAGGCCCCGTCGGGAGGAATGATCCTTGCGGTGTGTCTTTAGATGTTCGGTCAGGTCGGTGATCCGCCTGGTCAACAGCGCCACCTGCACCTCCGGAGAACCCGTATCACCCTCGTGGGTTTCATATCCGTCAATGATCCCCTTTTTTTCCAGCTTGGTTAGCATCTTTCAGCAGTCCTTACACTAGTGTCCTTGGCTCATAGACAGTACGACTCAGAGTCTACGGTTCTTCACATCAGTAAATAACCCGGCCATGCTAAGAAAGGGGCCTGAGATTTGCAAGTCTTTTTCTGGTAAATTGTTGCCGCAAGGAGAAACGCGCCTAGGCCTGCGTTTCCTCGGTCCGACTCGCTGCCATCGGCCGATTGAGTTGTCTCATGAGATTCGGCAATTCAGACAGGGCTGACAGTCTATACTGGGCCGCGGCCGCCGGATCGCCAGCCTCCTCTGTGTGGACGCGCCGGGGCCTGATGACTTGAATGGTCGTGAACCCCAACTGCTTGGGCGCGATGAAGTCCTTCTGGGTGTTGTCTCCCACGTAGACCATTTTCTCCGGCGTGGTCTCCAGGGTCTCCGCCAGCTTTTCGAAGCCGGCGGGCGAGGGTTTCCAGAATTCTCGTCCCATCTGTTCCGTGTAGAGGATGCAGGTGAAGAACTTCTGGATCCTCAGCGCGCGGACTTTAAGCTTCTGGGCCGGTAGATAGCCGTCGGTCAGCATGCCCAAGGTGAAATCCTGAGAGAGGGTCTCCAGGACGACGCGCGACTCTCTGGAGAGGGTGATTCTCGGCGTGTGCTTCCGGTAGAGCACAATCAAGCGGCGGATGAGTTGCGCGTCATACCCAATGCTCAGGGCATCCAGGGCGGCGTTAATGGTCTCCGTTCGATTTCCCCGGTCGAATTGCTCGCATAGAGTTTCATAGGTTGCTTCCGGCGTAACGGCTGTGCCTCGGTCCATCGAGGCAATGGTTTTTGCCAGCGCGCGAAAACCGCTGCGGCAATAGTCGACTTCGTCGTATAGGGTGTCGTCCAGGTCAAAGATGATGGTGGTGATCATAGGTCGCGTCTCAATCCTCGTCTGTTCTGGAGGTCTCGTGGCTTTCTAAGGGGTTGGTCGCTCGTTCGGACGCAGCGGGAATCTTGTATTCCTCATTAGCCCATGGTAGGGTCTAGCGCGCGGGCTGTCGACAAAAAAGCCACGCAATGGGGGGAGCGTCGCCGGTGAGAGGCAGTTAGTAGTGGTGGATTCGGTTCTTGGCACTATCTATGACAAACGATGAGTGGGACATCCTGCGTCCCCGGCACTGGCCCAAGAATGTCTTTGTCCTCGCCGGTGTGGTGTTCAGCCAGAAATTATTGGGGCCCGGGAGCCAGGCGCTGCTGGCCGCTGGCCAGGCGCTGGGGGCCTTGGTCTGTTTCTGTCTGGTCAGTTCGGCTGTCTATATCTGTAACGATCTGGTGGATAGAAAAGCGGACCGCTTGCATCCCAGGAAGAGCCAGCGTCCCATCGCCTCCGGTCGAGTGACGCAAAAGCAGGCGCTTAGGCTGATGGTGTTCTGTCTATCGGGTTCGCTGATCGGATCGCTGTTCATTGAGCGGTTCCTGGCGATGTTGATACTCGTCTATTTTGGTCTCATGGTGCTGTACTCCCTGTATCTCAAGCGGGTGATGATTCTGGATTGTATCGTCATCGCCGTGGGTTTTTGTCTGCGGGCCGTTGCCGGAGCCGTGGCGGTGGACGTCATGATCTCCTCCTGGCTGGTGATTTGCACCTTTGCGCTCTGTCTCTTTTTGGGTTTTGGCAAGCGACGCAGCGAAATCGAGCAACTGACCGGGGATGCCCAGGCCTATCGCCAGACTCTGGCCGGATACACGCCGGAATTGTTGGCTCATATGATGAACGTCACCAGTGGCTTGGCCATCGTCTGTTTCCTGCTCTACGCCACGAACGCAGAGACGGAGCCCAAACCCTGGACCGAACATCCCCTTGCCTACACGATGCCCCTGGTGTTATTCTGCATCTTTCGCTTCAGTGCGTTGATTCAGACAGGGACCTATTCGGGGCCCGTGCAGGTTTTTTGGGCAGACAGACCCTTCCAGGTGGGACTTATCTTATGGGTGGCGGCCTGTTTGGTCATCCTCTACTATGGGTAGACCTTATGGCCAAAGAGAGACTACAGAAGATATTGGCGTCTGCGGGTGTCGATTCTCGGCGAAAGTGCGAGGATTTGATCTTGGAGGGGGTGGTCCGCGTCAATCGCCGCGTGGTCGATCAGTTGCCCGCCTTTGCCGATCCCGACCGGGACACCATCACGGTCAACAGCAAGCGCATCCGGACGGCCACCAAGGTCTACTATCTCCTCAACAAGCCCAAAGGCGTCATCTGCACCAATTCGGATCCGCAGGGTCGGCGTAAGGCCATTGACTATGTGCCGGACACCGAACGCGTTTTTTGTGCGGGACGTCTGGATGCCGATACCACCGGTCTGATCATCGTGACGAATGACAGTGTGCTGGCGAATCGACTCACCCATCCGAGATATGGATTGGCCAAACGATACGTGGCCACCGTGAAAGGGTCCATCGAGACGAGCCAGATCGAGAAGTTCCGCAAGGGGATCTGGCTGGCCGAGGGCAAGACCAGTGGCGCCAGCCTCAAGGTGCTCAAGCGGGGACCCCGGCAATCGTCAGTGGAAATCGTGTTGAAACAGGGCTTAAATCGGCAGGTTCGCCGCATGTTGGCGGCAGTGGGGCTGGACGTGAAGTCGCTCAAACGCGTTCGAATCGGTCGAATTACGGACCGCGGCGTAGGTGCGGGCCGCTATCGTGACCTCAGCCCAGCCGAAGTGGCCTATCTGCACAAGGCGACTGGGCGTGGGAACGCAGTCTGAGGTTTCTGAAGGCACCGAGGGCTTTGGGGCTTTGGCTTTGGTTTGAGCTTGCAATTCACCTTTCAAGGACTATAGTCAGGGATTCTCAATGTAGCGTTGAGATTCGCCCCCGGAAGAGCCGTCGGCGAACTTCGACGTGGATGGGCCATACAGGAGTACGCATTCAGATGTCTAGAGTATGTTACTTTACGGGTAGGCACACCTCGGCAGGCAACACCATTTCTCGTCGTGGTAAGGCCAAGAAGCACGGTGGCGTGGGTAAGAAAGTGACCGGCGTCACCAAGCGGAAATTCAAACCCAACATTCAAAAGGTCCGGGCACTGGTGGATGGAAAAGTGTGCCGGATCAAGGTCTCCGCCAAGGCGATCCGCATGGGCCTGGTGGTGAAACCGCCCAAGAGAGACTACCAGCCGGAAGCAAAGGCGGCCGGCTAGGGTCTGGGAGCGTTCGAGATTCCTCTGGCGAGGCGGGGTAACCGCCTCGCCATTTTTATAGGCACGGCCATGGAGCAGAAGATCACCGAGTCCCAGGTAGAGAAGGTCGCCCAACTGTCGCGTTTGGCATTGACCCCCGCCGAGATCACGGAGTTTACCGGGCAGTTGGAGTCGATCCTGGAGTATGTGGCGAAGTTGAACGAACTGGAAACGGACCACGTCGAGCCGCTGGCGCATTGCCTGCCCATCACCAACTGCCTGCGCGAGGACGAAATAAGGGAGTCCATGGGAGCGGAGAAGACTCTGGCCAACGCGCCTCAGAGAGACGGACCCTTCTTCCGAGTGCCCAAGATCTTGGATGACCACTCCGGTCCCTGAAGGTGTTGGAAGGGGTGCCGTTCATGCCAAAGGAGTTACTCAACTTCGGCTGCAAGCAGCTAGTCGATCAGATCTCTGCGGGACAGACGAGCAGTCTCTCCGCGACGGAGGCGGTATTCACGGCCATCAAAGCGCGGAATGGGGAGATCGGCGCGTTTCTCGCCCTGTTTGAAGCGGAGGCCTTGGCGCAGGCGCAATCGGTAGACGAACGGGTGGCGGCCGGAAATGCGGTCGGTCCCTTGGCGGGAGTGCCCATCGCCGTGAAAGACAATATGTGCATGACGGTCGGGCCCACGACCTGTGGCTCCAAGATCCTGGAACACTTTCATGCCCCCTACGATGCCACCGTCATCGAGAAGCTAAGAGCTGCCGACGCCGTGATCATTGGCAAGACTAACCTCGACGAATTTGCGATGGGTTCGAGTACGGAAAACTCGGGCCTCAAGGAGACGGTGAATCCCTGGGACAGCACCCGGGTGCCCGGAGGCAGTAGTGGTGGCTCGGCCGCCGCGGTGGCGGGGCGTCTGTGTTATGCCGCCTT
>JADFHU010000566.1 GCA_022567055.1 Planctomycetota bacterium | reverse complement strand
TCGAGGTATCTCAGCACTTGTAGGGCCATGTCAACATCCTGTTGGGCTTGGTCGGGCGT
This sequence comes from Planctomycetota bacterium, assembly GCA_022567055.1. Taxonomy (GTDB): domain Bacteria; phylum Planctomycetota; class Phycisphaerae; order Sedimentisphaerales; family Anaerobacaceae; genus JAIPFM01. The sequence continues at coordinate 4,201 of JADFHU010000566.1, read as the reverse complement.
CCGACCCTCCTGTACCCGGCGGGCGAGAAAGTAGTCCCGATTGAGATCGAGGCTATCGGCCACGGCAGTGAAGTCGAGTTCCAGTGCCAGGTTGGTGCCGCGCGGTTCCGCCTCGGTCGCCCCTTGAAGATGATCGATCAGGTCTCGGCAGAGACCGACAGAGCTGCTGATGATGAACTGGTCCTTCACCCGTGCGGCCGCGGGCATGAAATTGAAGACCATGGGAAGCCGCGCGCCACTGGGTTTCTGCAGATAGCGTGCGGACGTGATTTTGACACCGCGATGCGTCTGGAGGTCTAGGATCCAGGGCTGCCGACCCTGTTTGCCCGCTTCGATGTTGAGAATAGCGGAAAATGTTTGAAAGAAGAGTTGCAGCAGCTCGGCCCCTTCCTCGGGCTGCGCCAGTTCAACGACGAGGGCGAATCCCGGCAGCTGCACGCCGGGCGTCCCGTCCAGATGGGAATAGTCCTGGAAGGCAGCCACCAGCGAGAAATTGGACCCAATCGTCGGCAGGATGTCCTGCTCGAAATCGCGTCCCGGCAGCAAGTTGGCCAGGCCCGCCTCGAACTTGTCGAAATCCGGCAGCAGTTGGGCCTGGAGCAAGGCTTCCCGCTGACCATACCAGTCTGTGACATTGCGAAACAGGGAGACGCCGCCGATGGTCCGGTCGGGTCGCAGAGGCGTCCGCGCGGCCGTGTCCGCCAGGTGAGAGAAGTAGCAGGCATACTCTTCTCCGAGCGCCTCTGCGTCGGCTGCCACTCCTGCCGTCAATCGGAATCCCTCCCCATCCATGTCGAGCGTCAAGCCACCATAGGGGCTCTGTGTCACCTGCTCCAAGAGACCGCCGAGCAGCAAGGAGGCGAGCGGGTTGTCCATTTTTTCCGGAAGCCCCAGACGCCGAATGCCGGCCGATTTGAGCAGCTCCGTGTTCACATAGAGTCGGGCCAGATGGTCGGTCCCCAATGCCTCTTCCATGCGGATGAAGCTCTCATCCTGAGCCAGTGAGGCGCTCTTGGGCCCCGAGGCCATGGCCACCATGGCAGTGAGCCGGTCTGGACAGTTGCTCACAATCAACCGGTCGCTCCCGATGGCCAGGACAAAGTCTTCGCCTAGCTCCATCCGCTCCATGCCATCACCGTGGTCCGTCACCGTGATCTGTTGGTCCAGCAGGGTCAGGATGGGGTCGATGCGATCTCGCAGGTGGGCGAGATCTTCGGCATCTCGCACTCGCAGCACGACCAGAAAATCGGGTTGGTCGGAGTTTGGCCTGGGATAGAGTGCGACGGCCAGGTCTCCTCCCATGAGTTTCTCAGCCGCCGTCCAGAGGTCGTATCCCAGATGGATCTCCAGCAGGCGTCGTACCGCGTCGACTTTTCGATAGGGACCCGTCGCCTGGAAATCTTGATAGGCGGGCAGGGCCAGCAGCGAGCTCAAGAAACTCGACTTCTCTAGCGGGCCTAGCACCTTACCGAGATCCGACACCTCCCCGTAGACGAGCGCCCCGGCAGGCAAAGATTCAGCGAGCGTCCCTCCTCGGGCGCCCTGCCCTTGGACCAAGGGAATCAGAGCACAGAGAAGCAAGAGATGACCTAGAGTTCGAGGGTTTCGGAGGTGATGGCACATTTTGCGGCTCCTCGTAAACATTCACTGTTCGCGAACACGCCCGTGACCGGGAACCCAAGCGGCAACCGATCAGGACCATTCTATCATTCCTGTTTCCCGCACACAAGGAACTGCCTCGCGGCTGGTTTCAACCAAGAACCTATATCTATAGAGGTACGGGCGCCCGATGCGTTACGCATATACATGCTTCCGCGTCAGGATCCAATTGGACACTCAATCTGCTCCGACGCGCCATCCGGATGCCGCACTGTCAGCTGCAAGTGGGTAACGGCCGTGCGCACGCCCCGAAAGCCCAGAACCACTTTTTTTCGCTCCCCGGGTGTGAGCGTCATCTCTCCGTCGGAAAGCAAGCGGAGTTGCCTCTTAAGGGATCGATAAGGGACAAAACGGGATGAAAGTCCACAATCAGGAAAAACAGGAAATCCCAGGTGAATTCCGAAAACCTTCTGATGAGGCGGTCCGGAGGCTCAACACCATGGCGTTTCTTGTCGGTCACAAGCTCTGCCGCCCCGAGATCGAGGGTGACTGTCTCGGAATCGCCCATGCAGACCGCCTCGACAGCGATCAGCGCAATCTTCTTGCGTTTGGCTTTGTGTGCGTAGAGGCGGCGATTGTCCCTTAGAAAATCCTCGCACACTATTTTAAGGGGCAGGGCATTGGCCATGTGATCGATTCCTTTGCGGCACAAGCGTCGGACATTTGTGTTTAGGCTCTGTCATAGTCGGCTGGCCGACCGACATATTTCACGGATCTGACATCATGGGCCGCAATCATTCGGCTGCCCGAAAACGCTCAACGGGCTGCTCGGTCGGCCAGCCGAGTGTTTTCTCTTGATCGTCGAATTGGGTCTTTAGACGCCAGTAGGTGTTTTTGGGATACCACCACTCGCCCTGGTCGTAGGGTGGCTCCAGTTGAGCGATGGGAACCTCTTCACCATAGCCCCACAGGGCGAGTCGAGTGCTCGGTCCCCTTAGGTTGGCGATGGAGAGCGCGTGCGACGCGGGATGGGTGCGATCGTAGTACATTTGATCGGAAACGACTGTAGTCCCGCGACGGGTCGTGACACGCACGGAGTACCAGCCCGATCGCTCAACCGGCAGATCGGCTTGAAAATGCTGAGGCTCTTCACCACTGGGATACCAGACCCATCCTTCCGAGTATTCGCCCTCCGTGCCGGTGACTGGGAGGCGGCCGGAGTCGATTTGGTCGCCGTCGGAGGGGCGAAAGGCGCGTAGTGTCTCGCCGTTACGGAGCCATTCTATGTGGACCGGCGGATCGCCCGGTCGGAGAGTCACCAGCAGATGGGCAAAGAACTGCGGGCGTAGCTGCACGAAACGAATGGTGTTGTTTATCTCGAGCAGGATGGCCGAGGCCGGGCCTTGTGCAGGCCCTCCTTTCCCAACTGACTGCGGCTGGAAGTAGATCGGCGAGGTGAGGCACCACTTGCCCGCTTGGTCTTGGGCGCGGGCGACCAGCCAGGAGGGTCGATCCCGAGGAAGGGCTATCTCACGACTCAGTTCCAGGGCGCCTTTCCGGTCCTGTACCTTGAAGGCGGCCACACGCTTGCCGTTTCGGTAGAGTTCAACTTCCCGCAGTGCATTTAGCGAGTGGACTTCCAGATGCGCCTGTACCGTGTCCTCCGTCATCGATACGACGGCGCCCGGCTGGTTGCCATCTACCGCTAGAAACACAAATAACGGTCCCCCGTTAGTCGCCATCGTCCGTCCCTGGCGCATGGCCTCAACGATGGCGGCGTAGTCAAAACGCTCCGCACGGCAGTAGAGGCGACGGTCACCCGGTGACAGGGTGTTGGTGCGGCCCAGCGCCGAATCGGTATAACTGCTCACGCCGATACGATTGCCCAGATTCAGCAGGGCAAACCACAGTTGCTCGGTGTGCCTGGAATCCACATCAAACAGGTCGGCACATTTGCCGAGCACGGCATCCGAGTAGGCCTCCGCCGCGCCCATCCAATGGAGTTGAAAGACCGGCGTCATGGGATGCGTATGCGTAACAATGCCGCCGCGCCGGCGAACGGCTTCGAATATGGCCTGAGCCGGCAGGGGCCGCGCGATGAGCGCTTGGTAGGCTTGCTGAGGTATGGGGGATTCGATGCCGGGCGTGTTCAGATGACCGACATAGGGTCCCGGACGAATCTCCGGTGCGTAACGCAAGAGAAACTCGGGCGTGTCCAGTTGGTCGATCTCGTCGTAGGAGACATTGGAACCGGCCTCCGTGACGAAATTCAGGCCGCCCGCCCGGGCCTGCAGGGCGGCGTAGCGCAGGTCGGTTCTGACGGAGGCATTTCGATCGTGCTGGGCATGCACGTGGTTGTCACCGGCGTACCAGCCCCGCTTTGCCGGCGAAAACCAACGGTGGAGTCTCGCTTGCACATGCAAGGCCCGCTGGGGTTTTATCTCAATGGAAAAGTCGAGGGGAAGATAATTCGGGCCATGGCTGATCTCGAATTTCACGGTGCCCGGCGTCACCTCCACCGTGAAAGAACCGTCGGCGAAAAACCTACCATCGCGATACAGTCCGCGCCCCGAGCCGTCCACGTGCTTGCCCTCGGCATCGG
>JADFHU010000036.1 GCA_022567055.1 Planctomycetota bacterium | reverse complement strand
GGCAGAAACCAGATGGTCTTCGGCTCACGCGCGACTGGCCGTTGCCGGATCTGATACAGGTAAAATCCTCCGTTTCTATCAACGCTCTCTGTCCGCGAGAGGATCACATAATGCCGCTTGCCATACGTCGCGTAGAGCTCCAACATGCGCCGGTCCCACGGAAACGCGCCGTAGTGGCCCTCCAGCCAATGCGTGTGCTTGCTCCCGTAGTTGTGGATCATGTGCGTGGTGCCAAGTTGCTTGAACTTGACGCTTAATCGCTCCACACTGTCCGCCTCTTTCGCCAGCTTCCAAATCAGCGGCGTCTCCCCTAACCACCCACCATAGAGGACCCGGCCAGGAAGGCGGTAGCCCACCCCCTTCCCCGAAATCAACAGCCGGGCAGGTTGCACGCGCGCCAGAATCCGGATGATTTCCTCGTAGGTCGTCAGCCGCTTCAAAAGGAATTCCTCGCGCGGAGCCAGTACCTCCCGCCAATCCGGCGGATGCCGGCTTGACCATATGCCAATCCGCGCGAGACATATCCCCGCCAACAAGGCGGCCACGGCAGGTCTAAACCAGCCCCGCAGCCGCTCGGATTCATTCGCAGCCAGCAGCGCCAGGAACCACATGCTCGGAAGAACATAACGGGAGACCGTGTGACTCTCCCTGCCCGCCAAGGTCACAAGTTGCGCCAGCACGCACGCCAGCGCCGCACAGCGGTGGCGTCCCAACAGCAGCAGGCCAGGAACCAGCAAGAGCACAACCGGATAATTGTCACGCATCATCACGAACCAGGTGGCGGGGAGCGCCTTGATCCTATCCATGACGCCATGCGCCTCGGCCAATTCTGCCCGCAAGATAGCCTCATTCGCCGCACCCCAGTCATACGACGGGAACAGCGAGGAGGCAAACGGGAACACCGGATTCCCCGTCGCAAGATATGTCTTGCCGCACCAGGGCAGCATCGCCAGCGCCAGGCAGACGGCGATCCAACCAACCCGCCTCCATGGCGGACGCATCAGCGCGATCCAGACCACGACCAGCGGCGCACACGTCATCTTGGCCGCAACGCACAAGCCCAACAGCACCGCGCCCCAACCGATGAATACGGCAGAAGAATAAAGATTGGTCACGGGCGGCCGACCCTCCAGCACCATGCGAAAAATCAAGCCGGAGGTATGGATGACAAAGGACAGAATAATCAGGTAAAATGCAGATTTTCTCAGATTATCCGACATGTTGAGCCAACTACAACAGGCCAAAACGAAGGCGAACAGATAGAGGACAATGCTCTTTCGAAACGGGGCATAGCTGTTGAAGAAGTGTTCTCGGCTGCCCTTCTTCACTTCTGCGGGAAAAGAATGTTCCAAATGGACGCGAAAGCCCTCGACAATATGATTGAATGTGCCAGAGTCGCTGCGACGATAGGCGGATACCAGGTTTGCATAGGCGGTGACTTCGGGGGGCACGTCATTCGAGAAGGCGGCGTTGTATAGGCTGGTCCCGATATTGGACCAAGCCTCCCGGTCGGCGCTATTCGGTGACGGCGGAATGATTAGGGGGTAAGCCAGTTGTCGTAGCTGCTCATACTGCTGCAGACTTCCCCTGATGGCCTCAACGGCCTTTTCATCAAATGGACGACCCGCCATCTGGTTTCGGATGGCAGCGATGCCGGGCCTGAGGTTTTGTTCGTAGGCCTGAATCTCCGCGGGAAAGTTGTGGGATTCTTCTGGTCTAAAACTGTTCTTGATGCGACGGTATAACCCGAGAGAGGAGAATACCTGGGTCATCTGCCGTTCGTAGGGCGAGCGTAGCTTGGCATCGATTCCCCGAATTCGCTCCACCTGTTCACTGATCAAGGAAAACTTCGGCTCCAACTCGTTATAGGAATACCAGTGCATACCACTCTTTTCTACGCCACCGGTCTCCAATTCCATATCGCGGATGACCTCCGGATGGTGTATTCGAAAAATGTAGCGCCGATCCGCGACGTCAGGCGTCATCGCCGCCTCCATCAGCCACTCGACCGCCGTCATCTTCTGGGGATGCTTGCCGAACTGCCACCAATCGCGCAGCTTCAGTGGCGCCGCATCGGCGCGTTGACTGATTTCCAGGAGATCTCCCCAGTACTTCTTGTTGCCGCCGTTTCCTTCCAACGTGAGCGATTGCTTGCCGCTGATAATGATCAGGGCGTTGCGGGCGACGGAATCGATCGGCTGAACTCTGCCGTTGAGTACCACGGGCAGCCTGCCAAAGGCATGGACCTTCAGGGCGTCCGCTTTGTCCCGTGTCGGACGCAATGCCGACAGGGTCCACAGCAAGATAACACCCAGAAGGATTAGGGGAAGTCTCTTTTTCATGCGGCCCTCTTCTTAATGAATCCAAACAGGTGCATAAGGAACTGCACGGCCAACCCGACGCCGACCAACACACAGGACACATAGGGGACCAGCCAACTCGGATTACGAACGACCTGCAGTATAGTGACGGCGTCCCCCTCAAACCCCGACTGGTAATAGGTCTCACCCTGATAGCGCAAAGGGCTGTTCATCTTGATCAAGACGTCGCGTTGCTCCCCCGTCTGCTCGTTGTTCAACTGAACCCTGCTGGAAAAGTTCTTGGCCTTTTCGGTGCCCATATACTTGTCATGACTGAACTCCTTGAGCTTGATACTGAAGGGTTTGTAGTAGCGTACCGGTCGCAGCCAGAGCTGAAATTGGCGACCCTCGTAGGCAAAGGCCTGGGGCGTCTCCAAAGCCGGACCCAAGATGGGCCCCCATTTAGGACCAAACCTGTTTTCCGTTAGAAACCGAACCAGGTTGACATCTGTTTGCCAATGAGAGACGAACCAACTGCGGACCTGCCCATCCGGAAACTCGATCTCGACTTCAGCCGTCGGGACGTTCTTGGTGTCCATACCCCTCACTTCCTCCGCGGAAGAAAACTTTACCTTTCTCCCAATACCTTGTAGGCCGGGCGGCGGTGGGTCCATGAAGGGCGCTCGGACCGAGGCGTCACTGTTTAGATCGTAACGCCTGACCTTGATCTCGAACGGAAGACCAGGGTCAGCTAAGATCGCTCCCTTGGTCAGCACAGATTGCGAAAAGGCCGTGACCTGATCAAAGTCCGCATGCGAGGTCTCGATGACGGCGAGTTCCATGGTGCGGTAGCTCTCGGAATAATTTTTGGATTGGCCCTCTTCGATCCGCATGGAACTTTCGACTTGAAACATCTCGGTGAACATCTGCCCCAAGAGCAGGACGATGATACCGATATGTGTCAACATGATGCCAATCCTCTTTTTGGTCCACTTGAAGAGGACCAGATGCGAAACAATGAGATTGACCAACAATGTCCCGCCGATCAGAATGCCTCCGGGAAATACGGGAAAAGACAGGTTTGATCCCTTAAACGGCCAGTCCGGCCAGTCGGGATGAAAAGATGCAAAGTCGTGCGCCGAGATAAAAATACTCCGATAGAACACCTCCTGGGCGAGATACAACCCCAGATTCACCTGGGCCAGGGTGCCTACGAACACCAGAATCAGAGCACATACCAGACAGGCAACGGTCAGTTTCAGCGAGATGATCTGGACGTATTTCTTAAGCATTGAATTCCGATAGGCCTTTCAAGGATTGAGCAGGTTGGTTGACCCGCCGTCTCAGTAACACATTAAGTCCAACCTACTTAGGAAACTCCGGGCGCCAAGGATGCGTCTGGTACCGCTCTTTGACTGCCCCATTCCATTGTGTAGATTTTGACCCAGAGCAATTATGGCATAAGGGAAAAGACGACTCAAGGCTAAAATGTGCCATGGCTGGTCCGAATCGTGTCTGTCAGGTTCCGCCACAGCGGCTTGCGAAGAGCGATGTTCGAAAAGTCATAGGGACAGGTCCTATGCGAAAGGGCGAACAGACAGCATCCTGCGCCGAGGCTTGGCTCCCAAATAAAACCCCAGCCTCAGCCATCTACTTCTAGACATGCTCAGATCACCATTGAGATGCCCTGCTTGGCTCCTTGGCTCCGTGTGCCCCTCAAAATACTTGCGGTCCCTCATCCCGATATGGTATGTTAGGAGACCTTCATTTGACATGGAGACCAAGCACGTTGGTCGCAATGGGAAAGAGTTTTACTTGCGGAAAGGCGCTTCGATGTCTACGGATGCTGTGTCCACGGGTGGCCCGCTTTTGCGGAAGCCGGGGTGGAGCATGCCTCGCCATCCCGGTATGAGAGAGTTCTCCTTGCTGGCATGTTGTCTTCTGGCCCTGGCCACCGCTGAGGCCGCAGAGGCGCCTCAAGATCCTTTGACGAAGGCCGGACACGTGCTCAACCGGGTCGCGTATGGCCCTTCGCCTGCCGATTTGACTCGGGTCCAAGCCATGGGGGTCGAGGCCTACCTGGAAGAGCAGCTCGGTCCCGCTGACTTGGCCGCTGGTGTCCCACCGCTCCTGCAGGAGTTGGAGGACGCGTTGTTTGTGGAAAAGGTGGCCGCCCGCGAGGACGTCCTGATCGCCGCCGGCACGCTGTGGCGTTACGTAAAGGGCGTCAGGGCTCCGGGCGAGGGTTGGCAGAAGAGGAGATACCGCGATGCCCATTGGGCCTTGGGGGCCACGGGGATTGGCTACGGCGACGACGACGACGCCACGGTATTGGATGATATGCAGAACCAATATCTATCGGTCTATCTCCGACAGACCATTCAGCTGAGCGCCGAGGCGCTCGCCGAGATAAACCAGCTATTGCTGCGGGTCGACTATGATGACGGCTTCCGGGCCTATTTGAATGGTCGGCAGGTGGCCAATGCAAACCTGCCCTCGGGAACCATCACGCACCAGACCGCCGCAAACGGTAGTCATGAGGCGGGGACGCCGGAGGAGTTTGATCTTAGCCCCTTCCTGGGGCTGCTACGCGAAGGGGCGAATGTCTTGGCCATCGAAGTGCACAACCGCAGCCTGACCAGCAGCGACCTGAGCATGATCCCCGAATTCATCAACCGAATACTGCTCCCCGGGCCACCCTTGCGTGTGATCCGCGACGTCGATGCCCTGCAGCAACTGGTCCATGTGCGGGGCGTCCATACGGACCGTCAACTCCAGACCGTGCTGGCCGAGTTCTGGGAGAATCACTTCACGACGGACTATGACAAACTGGTCGACTACTTCGACGAGTTGACGGATTCGGATGCCACGGACGCCATGCCCCGCGGTCAAGCCGAGTCCGAGGCTGCTCATGCAGAATACCAGGAGTATCAGTTCTTCTATGACAACGCGTTGGGGTATTTCGGGGATCTGTTGCTCTACAGTGCCACCAGTCCCACCATGCTGATCTATCTGGACAACGTGCTCAACGTGAAGGGCGCCGCCAATGAGAACTATTCCCGGGAAATACTGGAACTCTTCGCCTTCGGCGTCGACAACCGCTACACGCAGAAGGATATCGAGGAACTGGCCATGTGCTTTACGGGCTGGACCGTGTGCAAGGTCTTTCCCGATCAGGCACTGCCCTTCCCCGCGGCTGCCCTGACCCCGCCGACCCGCTGCGGTGTACAATTCGTCGACAATGCCTGGCTCGATCTGGGCCCCCGCTGGCGTTACTTCAAAGGCAGACGCGAGCCAAGCCCCGCCGGGGACAGCCCCACGACGGAGTGGACCCAATTGGGGTTTGACGCTTCCGGTTGGTCCCGAGGCAGCACGGGAATCGGGTATGGTGATGGGGACGATGCCACGGTATTGATGGACATGAGGAACCAGTATCTGTCGGTCTACCTGCGGCGCTCCTTTGTTGTTGAGGACCCCGACCAGTTCGAAAACCTGCTGCTGCTGGAGGTTCGCTATGACGACGGTTACGTGGCCTATCTCAACGGCACGGAGGTGGCTCGCAGTGAAACAATGGAGGGCCAGGGCACACCGCCGGCTTTCGATCAGCGCACGGACGGAGGCCATGAGGCCAGCGAGGGGGCAGACTATATCAACCTGAACCGCTTCCTGAGTCTCTTGCGGCCGGGTGAAAACGTACTCGCCCTACAGGCCCACAACGTGAACCTGGGGAGTTCCGACCTGACCATCGCACCGAGATTGATTGAACGCAGGGTCTTGCCGGGCAGCATTGAACATGGAGACCGCAATGGCACTTGGGTCTTTCGTTTCGATCCGGAACTGCACGACACCGGGGCAAAAGTGCTGTTTGCGGGCACCGAACACGAAATCAGGCTTCCCGCCAGATCCGGGGAGGGCGCGGCGGCAGAAGGCCTGGAGGACACGCTGGGGGTCGTGCAAGCCTTGGCGAACCATCCTTCCACCATGGAGTACATCTGTATCAAGTTGGTTCAGCGTTTCGTCTCGGACGAGGTGACGCTGACGAGTTTCAAGGACCGCAGTGCCCCCGCAGAGTTGCTCGACCTCGTCGATGCGGCGATAGTTGCCTGGGGATCTACTGCGCCGCCCGGCCATATCGAGACCGTGATGCGAACGTTGCTCGATCCGAGCGATCAGGCCGGCGTCTTTTGGTCGCCGCGCGCCTACCGCTCCAAGGTCAAAACAGCGATTGAGTTCATCAACAGCAGTCTGCGCGCGGTCGAATCAGACGCCACCGGCGCGGGTTTGCCGGAGCTGAACCGTGGCATGGGCATGGACCTCTTCAAGCGAGATGATCCCGACGGATTCTCAGAGTTGGGCTTTGACTGGATGGACACGGCCTCCATGCTAAATCGCATCGAGTTCGCGAAGTCTCTGGCAGAAAACAAGGCCAGCCAGTTTGGCTGGGACATCTGGGCGACGGTGGACGACAATGGCCTGGTAACCGCGGAGGATGTCGTCGATTATTTCGATACGCTGCTCTTTCAGGGCGAACTCTCCCCGCCAAATCGGGAACTATTGCTGGAGTTCCTCAACACGGACGACAGCGGCGCCCCGGAGCCCCTGGATCGTTACAATCGTCGCAAACTGGCGGCATTTGAGGGGAAAGTGCAGGCCTGTGTGGGTCTGCTTCTGAGTCTGCCTCAGTGGCAGTTTCAGTAAACGTAAAAAACCGAGACACATGAAACCTCCACCCAAGGAATGAGGCATTGCGATGCATTGGAATCGACGCGACTTTCTGAGAGCGGGGGGCCTGACGGCCTTCGGCCTGGGTCTCAACCTGACGGCCCCGGCCCTCCTGAGACGGAGCCTGCTGGCCGCCTCTCCCGGTGATGACACCAAACTCGTCTTCATCTTCCAGCGGGGCGGCAACGATGCCCTCAACACGGTGATCCCCTATGGGGACTCCGAGTACAACACGATCAGTAGGCCCACCCTCTTCATTCCCGATGCGAGCAGTCTCAATCTGGGCAACGGTTTCGCCGGTCTAAATCCACGGCTCGGGCCTATGATGGAGATCTACAACCGCCAAGATCTCAATGGCCAGCCGGGACCGGGGAACCTGGCGGTCATCCATCGGGTGGGCTATAGCAAGCAATCTCAATCCCATTTCGATGGTCAGCAGTACTGGGAAAACGGTGTGCCCGGAGATCCCAGCTTTGAGGAGGGCATGATGTACCGGCAGGTCGCCCTCACCATGAATCCAACGGAGAACCGCCTCGCTGCCGCAGCCCTGTCAGGGTCCCAAATGGTCTCCTTGAAAGGCCCCCTGCCGATGGCGACGATCAACGATCCGGCTCGCTTTTCCTTCTCCGGCAGCCCGGCCAAGGTACAGAAGTTCATGGGGAGTCTGCCCACCCTGGAAGGAGGACCGGACGGCTCCGGCCTGCTGGGGGCCTATGGGGGACCGCGCGACTATCCCAGCAAGAACTACCGCGACCTCGTCTACAACACCGGACTCGCCTTGGCTGACGCGATGAGCATCGTACAGGAAGCCACGGCCCAAGGCAGGTATGAGCCCTCCGGGGGCGCCGTCTATCCCGAGGGTCGATTTGGACAGCACTGCGCCGACGCGGCTATGCTGATGAAACGTACGACAGTCCGCGTGCTGGGCGTCAACATTGGCGGATGGGACAATCACACCAACCAGGGGCAGATTTACGGCCGACAGGGGGATCTGCTGGCCCAGGTGTCGCAGGGCTTTCAGGCCCTCTATCGCGATCTACAGGATCAGTGGGACAAGTTGATCATCGTGACCTTGACCGAATTTGGCCGGACCTCTCGGGAAAACGGCAGCGCCGGGACCGACCATGGTAAGGCATGCGTGATGTTTGTGGCAGGAGGGGCCGTGCGCGGGGGCGTCTACAACTGTGACAGCACGACCTGGGCCGACGGCGACATGTTCAGTTCGCGCGATCGCTATGTCGATCGCAAGACCGACTACCGGGCCGTCCTGGGCGAGATCTTCATGAATCACTTTGGCAACGACCGTGCCCTGCTTGACATGGTAATACCGGGGTATTCAGAGGCGGCCTTGGCCTATCCGAGCGATTTCAGACTGCTCAGGTTTCTGGCGTGATGCCACGCACTCGCCGCCCACACAGGACGCGGGAAAGAGCCGATGAATCGCCTGAATCACGCGATGCGCGCGGGACTCGTTCGGTTGCCTCCCACCTTCTTCGGGCCCAGGGATCGCATGGTGGGGAATCTCGTCGACCTCGTCGCCATTGAGCCAGAATCCCCCGCAACTGGGGCAGTCATTCAATAGGAGATCGGGTAAGACTGACGAAAAGTCGCGTGACATGGCGATGTTTTCACAGTGGGGACAGCGATAGCGACGAGAATGGTCGATAACGATTTGCTCGTCGCGGGCCACCACCAACTGCTGCTCTGCCGGTGACGGCAGGAGCCCATTCGACCGGGTCACCTCCAACCAATTGAACCACACACCTCCGCATCCTCCCTCACACACGTCCACGGCCAATTCGTTCACGATTCTCGAAACAAGCTCACGTCCACAGGCGGGGCATTGCATAGTCTGGTTGTCCTCAAAAACGCGTGTCGATCCTTGTTGCTGCTGTGCTACTGGGTATCGACCATCTGCTTCGAGGAGTTCAGCAAAGCTTCCAGATTGCGGAAAAGTTTCCCACATCCGCTACGAGCACCGGGACGCGTAGCTGCCGAGACCCGGCGACGGACCAAGCTAAGGGAACGGCAAGAAAACAGCGGCTTCCGTGGCACAATCTTGGCTGCGACAGCAGCATTATTAAAGAACCACGAAATAACTTGGACTTTTGAATGCCCAATTGCACCCCATCTTTGATCGCTTCTCAATCGCGAAATCCGCGACGTAGGACAGCTACGCCTGTGGTTTCGCTCAATCGGGCGCGACCCAATATGGGGCACACTTTGACCCCAAATTGCCCAACTTATTTCTTGCCGATCCCTAAAACACGTCGCGCGTATGGAGACGCACATTTTCCCGGTAGGGAGAAGCTTCCTCATCGACCCTGCTGTCCACCTGACGCTGGGCCAGAAAAATTTTCAGCGCCGTCAGCGCACAACTGAAGCCTGCAAAAAAGAAGACCGCGGCCGCAACAAACGCAAACAACTCCGGCATGGCCAGGATAAGCGATCCGAACCCGATCAGCAGCAACCCCACCACGAGGATGGTCATGGCGATACCCCGCGTCGCGCGGGCGACCGCACTGCTGTAGTATCGAAAAACCATCACGAAACCCCTTTCGTTAGTTACAAAGACAGAAAAAAAGCGGACTCAGTTGAGCCCGCTTCCGAGAGTCCTGTCCGCATAGCCTAGTACATGCCGCCACCCCCTGGAGGCGTAGCCGACGCTTCCTTCTTCTCGGGAATCTCGCTGACAATGGCATCTGTCGTAAGCAGCAGCGAGGCGATCGAAGCGCCGTTTTGTAAGGCGATACGCTCAACTTTGGTGGGAACGATAACGCCGAAATCTATCATGTTTCCGTATCTCTTCTTCATGGCATCATAGCCGAAGAAGGTATCCTTACTGTCAAGCACCTTCTGAGCCACGATCGAACCATCCAGCCCGGCATTCTTGGCGATCTGCTTGATAGGAGCGACGATGGCACGCTCCACAATCTCTACTCCGATCCGCTCGTCGCCGGTCGTCTTGATCTTGCCCGCGGCAGCCAAGGCCCTTAAAACGGCCACACCACCACCCGGTAGGATGCCCTCTTCGACGGCGGCACGGCAGGAATGCAGTGCGTCCTCGACGCGGGCCTTCTTCTCTTTCATTTCGGCCTCGGTCGCCGCCCCGACGTTGATCAGTGCGACTCCGCCTGCCAGTTTGGCCAAACGTTCTTGGAGTTTCTCAATGTCATAGTCGCTGGTCGTGTTGTCGATCTCCGTCTTGATCTGTTCGATCCGTCCCTTGATGGCTTTGGAGGCGCCTGCACCTTCGATGATCGTGGTGGTGTCCTTGTCGATCGTGATTTGCTTCGCTCGACCCAGTTGGCGCACTTCGATGTTCTCCACATCGATGCCCAGATCCTCAAAAATCGCGTCACCACCGGTGACCACAGCGATGTCCGCCAACATGGCCTTGCGACGATCGCCAAACCCCGGCGCCTTAACGGCCGCGACCTGGAGTACGCCACGCAACTTGTTCACGACCAGTGTCGCCAGTGCCTCTCCCTCGACGTCTTCGGCAATGATCAAGAGCGGCTTGCCTTGCTTGGCCACCTTCTCAAGCAGCGGAACTAGGGACTTGATCGAACTGATCTTCTTCTCATGGACGAGAATGTAGGGCTTGTCCAGAACCACGGTCATGTTCTCTGGCTTGTTCACAAAGTGCGGGCTGAGATAGCCTTTGTCAAACTGCATCCCCTCAACCAGTTCAACCGTCGTCTCCAGGGACTGTCCCTCCTCAACCGTAATGACACCATCCTTACCGACCTTGTCCATGGCCTCGGACAGCTTCTTGCCGATCTCGGCATCCTGATTGGCTGAGCAGGTCGCCACCTGCTCGATCTGCTTGCTGGACTCCACGGGGACGGCCAGATTGTGCAGTTCGGTGACGATATTCGCAACGGCCTTGTCGATACCGCGCTTGACCATCATCGCATTGGCGCCTGCGGTAATGTTTTTGAGACCTTCCACGAAGATGCTCTCTGCCATGATAGTCGCCGTCGTCGTCCCATCGCCCGCCACAGACGACGTCTTGGAGGCAACCTCCTTCACCATCTGGGCACCCATATTCTCATAGGCATCCTCCAACTCGATCTCCTTCGCAACCGTAACGCCGTCCTTGGTCACCGTGGGTGACCCAAAGGATTTCTCAATGACCACATTGCGGCCACAAGGGCCCAGGGTTATCTTGACCGCATTTGTGAGCTTTTGAACGCCCTGTTTGATGGCGTCTCTGGCTTCAGTACCGAAAGCAATTTTCTTTGCTGCCATGTCTATTCATCTCCAAATTTCTAAGGTTTTCCAGAACGACTCAAGTCGTCTTCCATTCGCGTCCCACCACCGAGTGACTGGGTGCCCGAAGCGCTCAGGCCCCGGCCACAGACAGATCATCACCTAACGCTTGACGACCCAGCGATCGGGTCGGTCCATGTTGGCCGTCAAAGGCCACGCATATGTGAAACTACTCAATGACCGCCATGATGTCTGATTCATCCATGATCAAGAACTCATCGCCATCGACCTTGACGTCTGTGCCGGCATAACTGGTGAAGAGCACTTCATCCCCCTTCTTGACCTGGAGCGATTGACGCGTGCCGTCATCGAGCACTTTGCCATCGCCGGCCGCAACGATGACACCTCGCTTGGGTTTCTCCTTGGCGTTGTCAGGCAATACGATGCCCCCTGCCGTTTTTGCTTCAGCTTCAATTCGCTCTACCAACACTTTGTCCGCTAGTGGCCGAATCTTCATATTCAGGTACTCCTTTCAAAACCATTCATTAGAATACATCTGTTGTCTACAATGCTTACGAGAGCCTATTCAAACACATTGCTGCGGTAAACCTTCATGAACAGCTTGTTCAACTGCTGCTGCAGGATGCCCATATCGACGGGCTTGTCAATCACGCTGAACACGTCCAGATCCAGGGCCTGCTGAAGCAGGGCCTGATGCGAGTCTTTCGAGACGACCAAACAGGGCAGGCGAGGAAATCCCATGCGGATGACGCGAATGGTTGCCAGCCCGCCGAGACTCGTGTCCGCATCCACAATAGTCGCTTGCACGCGTCGACTCTTCAGCACAGAGACAAACTCGTTGGCAGTGCTCGCCACCATCAGATTTACCCCTCGGGGCCTAAAAATATTCCCCAAGGCGGTCGGCCAGGCCCAGTCTGTTTGACTAGCCAACACATTGATCTCATCCGGATATGAGTCGGCACACACCATAAGGTGCCATTTAGCAAGTTTTGTGCCATCTTCTCAGGAAAAGACGAGAACTGACGTATCTCTTTATCTTGGAGATGCTTATCACACATCTGCCCAGAAGCCAATCTCGGAGACGGGCCGGCCGATATCCAAAATCTGCCAGCTTGGCAGCCCGTCGTGGCATGCTGATTCGGCTCCAATTCGGCCAGAAAAGGAGAGGAACTCGACACGCCTCCAAACAAAGTATTAGGGATACCCACGATTCCGCTCGCGAACCTACCAGGCTATAATGGCCGTATAGAATCGCGATGGCGTTGCCCCCCGCGTTCAAGTCTCTGGAGTGCAGACAGATGAAGTTCAAAACCAGACGGAGCATCCTCTTGGTCACCCTGGCTGTCAGCGGGGCTTCCGGACGCCTTCACGCCACCGAGGTAGACTTCGCACGCCAGATCCTTCCCATCCTCTCCAACAAGTGTTTCGTCTGCCACGGGCCCGATGCCAAGAAAAAGGGGATTCTGCGGCTAGACTCTTACCAAGGCGCCACCCGCGACCTCGGCGGCTATCGGGCGATCGATACGACCCATCCGGCAAAAAGCGAGATGTTGGCCCGCATCCACGATGCCTTGGACCCGATGCCCCCCCAGACTTCGCAGAAGAAGCTCTCTGACCACGAACGCGAGCTTATCAGCCGTTGGATAATGGAGGGCGGCCACTACGCCAAACATTGGGCCTTCATCCCGCCACGAAAACATCCGATGAAAATGGGCATCGATGCTTTCGTCCTAGCAAAGCTGGAGGAAAAACAACTCACTTTCGCACCCGAAGCCGGTCGCGCCACACTGGCCCGCCGCGCCGCCCTGGTCCTGACCGGCCTGCCGCCGGAGCCCGAGCAACTCTCCACCTTCCTCGCCGACAAGCGCAAGGATGCTTACGAACGCCTCGTCGACCAACTATTATCAAACCCGCGGCTCGGAGAGCATCAGGCCCGCTACTGGCTCGATGCCGTCCGCTACGGCGACACCCATGGCCTTCACCTCGACAATCGCCGCGGAATTTATCCCTACCGCGACTGGGTTGTCCGCGCATTCAATGACAACCTGCCTCTGGACGAGTTCATCACCTGGCAACTGGCAGGCGATCTCATCCCCGGCGCCAGCCTGGCGCAGCAGGTGGCCAGCGGCTTCGTGCGTATGAACCCGACCACATCGGAGGGCGGCGCGATCCCGGAAGAGTTCCAGGCCAAAAATAGTTTCGACCGCACCGAAAACCTCGGAACGGTCTTCCTCGGCATGTCCCTGACCTGTGCCCGCTGTCATACCCACAAGTACGACCCCATCCCGCAGACCGAGTATTACCGCCTCCTGGCCTTCTTCAACAACACCGAAGAAAGTGCCTTGGACGGAAATTCCTACACCTACGGCCCCGTGATCAAGGCACCGGAGGACCAGTCCGCCTGGAATCAGTGGTCCGCTCTCGAGTCGGAGATGGACACGCTACTCAGCGGGGCTGCGACTCAGGTCGAGGGGAGAATACCCAGGCTCATAGCGCATGCCCAAGAGAGAACCGATTGGAAAACGGGCGAGTGGCGCATCAGCAAGGCGGTGAGCGCGGACGCCCCGCCGCCGGACAACGAGAAAAAGCAATGGGACAAAGCCGGCGGGCTGCCCGGCATCCGGAAGAATCACCTCCCCGCCAGCGACAAGGCGGTCTGGCTTTCGTTTGAGATCGACGTTCCAGTGGACCAGGTCCTCTGGCTGGTCTATTCCGGTGGACCCGGTTCAGAGGTGACGGTGGACGACACCCCCGTCCCGCCGGAGACCGAAGCCTGGCCGCGGCAGCAAACCAGCCGCATCGAATTGATCCTGCCCAAGGGTTCACATCGGGTCCAAGTAAAAATGGTGGGGCCGAAGAGAAGAACCCCCGTCGAGGCGCAGTTGGAGAATCCCTGGCAGGCCATGGCCGGCACCAAAGACTGGAACCTGTGCAGCCGGCAAGATCGACTTTGGATGTTGGCGGACCCGCGCGGTCCGCTC
This sequence comes from Planctomycetota bacterium, assembly GCA_022567055.1. Taxonomy (GTDB): domain Bacteria; phylum Planctomycetota; class Phycisphaerae; order Sedimentisphaerales; family Anaerobacaceae; genus JAIPFM01. Next base: position 1,245 of record JADFHU010000036.1, on the reverse strand, counting down.
GGACATCTGCTATTGCACAGGCAGGCCCGCATCCTGGCGCAGCGCATCGCCAGGGCGACGAGTACCTTCACCACCAGCCTGGTGGCCAGGGATCGGAAAGAACCGCGCACCACTCGGGTATTGCAGCGGGGCGAATACCAGCTCCCCACCGGCGATCCGCTCACGCCCGGGATCCTCACCATCTTGGGGCAATTCCCCCAAGACGCACCCCGCAACAGACTGGGATTGGCCCGTTGGCTCACCGCCCGTGAACACCCCCTGGTCGCACGCGTGCTCGTCAACCAGATCTGGCAACGCACCTTTGGCGAAGGCCTCGTCCGCACCCCCGAGGATTTCGGCCTCCAGGGCCAACAGCCAACCCATCCTGAGCTATTGGACTGGCTCGCCGTTGAACTGCACGACAGCGAGTGGGACATGAAACATATGCTGCGTCTGATGGTGACCAGCAAAACGTTTCGCCAAAGCTCCGCCTGGCGCGGTGATGTCAACGACCCTGAGAACCGCCTCTTGGCCCGCGGGCCGAGTCACCGCCTCGACGCCGAGGTGCTGCGCGACATGGGCCTATGGGCCAGCGGCCTGCTCGACCCCCACATGGGCGGGGAGGGCGTGAAGCCTTACCAGCCCGCCGGCATGTGGATGGCCATGGCTCACCCGGCCAGCAACACCAAGCGCTACGTCCGTGATACAGGCCAACGCCTCTATCGCCGCAGCCTCTATGTCTATTGGAAACGGACCAGCCCCCACCCCATGATGACCCTGTTCGACGCCCCGAGCCGCGAGGCCAGTTGCGTGAAACGATCGCGGACCAACACGACCTTGCAGTCATTGGGAATGCTCAATGAGACCCAGCGTCTCGAGATGGCACGTATGCTGGCCGAACGTCTCATGCGGGCGGGCAGCAACGACAGCGAACGCCTGAACCAGTTGTTCATGCTCTTGACCTGCCGCACTCCCTCCCAACGGGAACGGGCCGCCTGCACCCAGCTACTCCAGACCCTGCGGACGCGCTACGCGGACGCGCAAGGCGATGCCCTCGCCCTGCTATCGAGCGGGGATGCGAAACGCGATGAAACCCTCAATCCTACCGAGCACGCAGCCTGGTCCCAAGTTGCCAGCACGGTACTGGCCAGCGACGCTGCTATTCTGCTCTACTGAAAGGCCGACACAGTGACCATGCAAGACACCCATCCTCTCCGCGAACAGGACCTGATGATGACACGGCGCCAGCTATTCGGCCGCACTGCG
>JADFHU010000565.1 GCA_022567055.1 Planctomycetota bacterium | reverse complement strand
CGGCACGACGACGGTCGAGGTCTCGGAGACGCTCAGCCGGATGCTCAAACGCGCGCGCATCCCGCACAACGTGCTCAACGCCCGCCGCGACCGGGCCAAGCAGGAGTCGTTGATTGTGGCCGAGGCGGGCCAGAAAGGCGCGACGACTCAAACCGACGAGAGGTTCCGTTCCTGAACAGACAGACATAGGATGCATCCTTAACGGGGTGGTCCCTGCGAATTATCGTTTCACGATGCACTCATCGTAACTCATCAAGGTATTGGCCACGACGGTCATCGCCGCATGCATGGACGCGGGAATTGCTTCATCGCGGGGCGCGTCGCCCACGCTGAGGAAGGCCTCCGCCCGCGCTAGGTCACCGTCGAAGGCACTCAGCTGAGCCTGATAGAGTTCCTGCAAGAGGGTCTTTTCCGCGTCGGAGGGTCGGCGACTCGTCAACACCCTGAAGAGATGCTCCAGGGCAGCGCTGCTATGGCGATCTGACGCCTGGAGGGCGACGGCCGCCAGTCTTCGGGCCGCCTCGACAAACTGCGGGTCGTTCATGAAGATGAAGGACTGCAGGGGCGTCGAGGTGGGTTCCCGTTTCACCGAACAGACATCGCGCTTGGCGGCGTCCAGCGCCATCATCACCGGGGCAGGACCGGTCCGCTTCCAGTAGGTATAGAGACTACGCCGGTAGAGACCCTGCCCCTTGTCTCGCTTCACGGGCTTGAAGGAAACCGCCACCTCGTAGGGCCTGGCCGGTGGGCCGCCCACATCCGTAACAAGCAGTCGACTGGCAGCAAGGACATTGTCGCGAATCATCTCGGCGGGGAGACGATAGCGCGGCCCGCGTGACAACCAGCGATTCTCCGGATCACGACGCAAGCGCTCGGCGGAAACCGTGGAGTCTTGTCGGTACACGGCAGAGGTGACAATCACCTTCATCAGGGCCTTGACGTCCCATCCACTGCTCACGAAATGGTGGGCCAGCCAGTCCAGCAGTGCCGGGTGGGTCGGAGGGGTTCCCTGGCTACCGAAGTTGTTGGAACTCTTCACCAGCCCGTTTCCGAAAAACATCTGCCAATAGCGATTGACGGTGACGCGGGCCAGCAGGGGATGATCGGGATGGGTCAACCAGCGGGCCAGGCCGAGCCGATTGCGGGGCAACGCGTCGGGAAAAGGCGGCAGGGCCGCGGGCGTGTCGGCATGCACACGTTCCCGTCGCTGATCGTAGGCCCCCCGGCTGAGCAAGTAGGTCTCCCGGGGCGACTCGGTCTCCGCCATGACCATGATCTCCACAAGCTTGTCTTGAATCTCGCAGAGGGTCTGCCGAACCTGCCGCACTCGCTTCAACTGAGCGCGGTAGTCCGCATCATGATGGGCCAGGGTGTACTGCTTGAGTGCGTCGCCTTCCAGGTCCGCAGGCGGATGGCCGGGAATCAAAGTGGACTCAACGAGGCCCCTGATTTCCAAGGGCGTGAGTTGCCGGTCGAACACCCTGAATTCATCCACGATGCCCCCGCTAAACCCCTGGTCGCGGAATCGGGCGCCGATAATCAGATGATCGTTGCCGCCGCCCGAAATGTTCTTGTAGAGGTGATCTCGCACGACTTCGCATGCTGCTTCCGCGCCGTCGACGAACAGATTCAGCCCCTCGGCTCGGCTGGACCCGTCATAGCTCATGGCGACATGAACCCACTGTTCGGTCGCGATGGGGGACTTGGTGCGAATGCGGATCGCATTGCCCGGCCAGAAGTGGATGAGCGATGCACTCAGGCGCCCCTCCTCGATCAGGAGTTGGTAGCCGCGGCTGCCCGCATCGGTCCAGGCCCGCGATCGGTGAAAGACCACGGCGCGTTCCTTGACATCGGGTGACCTCATCCACAACGCGATCGTAAAGGGCTCCCATCGTCGGAAGTTCCCGATCTTCAGTTTCACCTCATCATCGCCACTCAGTTGCAGGCCTCGGCCCAAGTGCCCTTCGGTAAGGACGTTGGCCGCGCTCGTCTTAGCGGGTGCGTTGGGATCCAAATCGTTCTCGAGCCGGCCGCCTTGCAGGCTATCGAAGGCAAAGCGGCCAATCTCACCGGAAAGCGCAAGCTGAAAAGGTCGCTGCCGCAACCAGCGGTCAAAGGCCTCATGACTCGCCGCCAGTTTCGCCTCGGCCCGCACCACCTCCGCTTGGGCCGCATCCAGCGCCGCGGCTTCGCCCTCGGTCGACAGAGCGAGCGTCGGTGGGGGCACGGAATCGGTGAAGTAGCTGTAGAGGCCCGCTTCATCTATGTTCGCGAAGAAAGCCGTTAACTCGTAGTATTCCCGTTGCTCGATGGGATCGTACTTATGATCGTGACAACGGGCGCATTCCAGGGTCAGGCCCAGAAACGCCGTGCCGAAAGTGTGGGTGCGATCCGACACATATTCCACGCGGAACTCTTCAGGCACGCTGCCGCCCTCGACCTTTTGCGGATGAAGGCGATTGAAGGTCGTGGCGAGGATCTGTTCCCTGCTGGGGCTGGGCAGCAGATCGCCCGCGAGTTGCCAGAGAACAAAGGTGTCGTAGGGCAGATTCTGATTGAAGGCATCGATCACCCAATCGCGCCAAGGCCAGACGCGTCGGTCTCGATCGACTTGGTATCCATAGGTATCGGCATAGCGGGCAACGTCCAGCCACTCCGAGGTCATCCGTTCCCCATAGGTCTTTCGTTGCAGCAGGTCGTCCACCAAGGCCTCGTAGGCCCGGGGCGATCGATCGTCAAGGAAGGCGTCAATCTCCGCCAGCGTGGGTGGCAGTCCGGTCAAATCAAAGCAGACACGCCGAATCAAGCGCTCCTGGGAGGCCTCGGCCGTGAAGGACTCCTGCCGCGCCTCGAGTTTGGACAGGACGAAGGCATCGATGGGCGTCCGGACCCAATCCTCCCGCTCGACTGTCGGAACACCCGGTGCGCCGATCGGTTTGAAGGCCCAGTGCCGGTCATAGGGCGCGCCGGCCCGAATCCACTCGGTCAAGCGGGCCTTCTCCTGGGCGGAGAGGAAGAAATTGGATGCCGGCGGGGGCATGCGTTCGGCGGGATCGACGCTATAAACCCTGCGCAACACTTCGCTCTTTTCGAGGTCCCCCGGGACGATGGGCGTGATAGCGCCCCGGGTCCGTAAAGCGTCTTCCCGGACATCGAGCCGCAGGTTAGCCTCTCTGGCCTCTGCATCCCGCCCGTGGCAGAGGTAACACCTGTCGGAGAGAATCGGTCGGATGTCTCGGTTGAAATCGATCGCCTCCGCCGCTAGCGCAGCAACCCAACAGAGAGGAAGCAGGCAGCCCGTGCACAGCCGCAATACTGACACGTCGGTTCTCACAACGCCTCCTCCTGCCCCGGATCAGCGTCCGAGGGCACCGGCGACGGTGTCCTCGTGCCGTCCGACCGATACTTGGAACGCATCTGCGCATACTCTTCCTTATCCGGAAAGGGGTCGACGGCCCCCTGCTGCTGAGCGCTATCAAAGAGTTTCTCCAGGAAGGGGCAGCACCAGCCGCATCCCGTGCCGGCGCCGTTGCAATGACTCAATTCGCCGGGTCGCTTCGGCTTCTCGATCCGGATGTAATTAACGACCTTCCGCTTGCTCACGTGAAAGCAGAGACAGAGTTCATCGTCGAGTTCCATCGGACCAGGTTCCTTCGATGTTGGCAAGACTCGGGTTATCAGACAGAGCCCACAATTATAGCATAATACCGATGCTCCAGCAATGCAGGGACGATTGCAGCGTGGGTCTGTGGGTCTGTGGGTCTGTGGGTCGGTGAGTCAGTGGGTCTGTGGGTCGTGGTCGGTTTGGGCTAAGGAACCGGCAAGAAATAACTTGGACTTTTGGATGCCCAATTGCACCGCATCTTTGGCCGCTTCTCAATCGCCAAATCCTCACTGTAGCCCACTACACCTCCGGTTTGGCTCAATCGACGCGACCAAATCTACGGCACACTTGAACCCCAAAATGTCCAATTTATTTCTTGCCGATCCCTTCTCGTTGCTACTCAACGGCTCGATAGAGTGGTCCGACTGAGCTGGCCGAAATCCTCACCCCACCCGATCGGCCTTTTCATCGACGACCTTTACATCCGCGGCGTGCACACCAGCCATCCCGCGCGCTATTCTGCCCTTGATCAAACCCCAGTAGAGGACCACGCCCACGACGCAAACGGCCGTCGAAACCCATGTCGCGCTGTGGAACTCTCGGGGGATCGTAAGGATCGCGATGATCAATACCAACCACGCAATGGCCAAACCGGCGACCACACCACCCC
>JADFHU010000564.1 GCA_022567055.1 Planctomycetota bacterium | reverse complement strand
CCGGTCGGATGTAATGTGTCCCATGAGCACATGGAGCGCAATTCTCCGTTCCAAGTTCGGTCCTTCATTGCTCGCTGGCAACTACTATGACCTCTGCTGACTTCTGCCCAATCATCCCATACGTTACCGCACAGGACGCTGTCGGTATTCCCGACCGCCCCGTTGGGCAGATCTCCCCGGATAAGAGCATGAACTTTCACTACACAACCCCAGCATTTACCGTAGCTCCTGAACTCAGGGCTTTGCGATGTTGTGCCCGCTTACCCAGAGCCTCGGCCTTGTATGCTGTTTCTGTTCGTGGGCTCATAGTTTTGCACTCGGGCTTCCTTCAGACCCAACCTCGCGGTTACGCCCTTGCCGTCGGCTAGTACTTGTGCCTATGAAACGAATCGTTAACATAAACAGAGTTCACGTACAGGGGACTTGCACCCCACAAGTTCATGCCCATGCCGGGCGTACACAAGGCGCTCCAGCGGACGCGAAAAGACCGCGCCGCTGAGCTTAGACGTTGGCGAGATGGAGATAAATGATGAACTACATTATTGAACAAATGGACGAGATCGAATCTACACAATGCCCTTGCGGAACAACTCGGCGGGCATTCGTGAGTCCTGACAATCCTGTCGCAACGATTCATATGGTTGACATATCGAAGAACAGCAGAATTCACTATCATAAGAAGCTGACTGAGATATACCTTATTCTAGAAGGTGAAGGTCATATGGAGCTTGATGGCAAATTAGTGCCCGTCAAGCCTATGACGAGCATTCTCATCAAACCTGGCTGTCGACATCGTGCTGTCGGGAAGATGCGTATCGTCAACATCCCTGTCCCGGCTTTTGATCCAGAAGATGAATGGTTTGATGATTGAGAGAATCGCCAACAAGGCAGTGTACGGTAGTCGCTAAACGCGCCACCGTGAGTGCAGACGTTGGTGGTAATCAAGTGAAGTAAGCCTTCATGACGGAGCATTGAGTCCTTCGGAAATCGAATCCCTTTCCATCGTTCCCGCCCCTCGGCCCAAGACAGTTCAGTGGCCGTCCACAGGTCCCGTGTGGCTGATAGCCCGTTGCCGGTCTCCAGTTGTAGTGGCTCTCGCAAGTAACCAATCGCTTTGTCGAGTTCCTTGTCGATGCAATAGGCAAGACAAGTGACGATCGAGAGCCGTGGTGTATTTTTCATAGTCCGGGCACGGCGCGAAATCCACAGCCGACCGGCAAACACTTTCATCCGTGAAGGCTCCATGCCCTTTGTGCACAAAGAGTTATGCGAGGATAATATTTACACCCCACGGGGTTCCGGATCCAGATGTTCATTGGTTGCCTGGTCATAATGAGGTGTATTGGCCATTCATCCATTGCGTTGCCGCTACTTACAAGTGCACGCGTGAGCACTGGGGCGAGCCCAAGGTTACGGAGACCGTGGAGAGATGGCGAAGTGGGTAGTCGCCTAACGAATAAGACCTTGCACCGGATCGCGTAGTGCCCGCCTGCAACTCATGGTTGAAATCGAACCAAACGAAATCAGGCTTTGTGACACAGTGTCGAGTCCTTCGGAAATCGAATCCCTTTCCATTGTTCCCGCCCCTCTGCTATCGTGAGCCTTTTGAGGGCCGATCTCTCTGAGCCCGGTCAGTCTGACTCCTCGGTACGTGGCTTTCAGCCATCCTCAGCAACGCGTCATCTGCGACAGTATCGAGATTGTAGGATGAGTCTCTGTCATCTACATCAACATAGACTCTGGCGAATTCCGCAGGGATTGTAAAACGCTCGTCCGGTATATCCTCATTGATCGTCAAGCGCTCCATGTCAATAGTGTGTGTTATCGTCACGCGATCATGGCTCTCTTTATTATTTGGCCACCACGTTGTTTTCGTTACAACCGGGACGACTACAGATCCTTCAGGAGTGTCTATTCTCGCAAGTTCCTCTGTGGAGGTCTCTTGGGCCACAATTGCCGAAGGTGGCAGCATCAATTGAGTTCTGACGGGATAGTAATCATAGTCTATCGCAAAGTGAACGCGGACAAGCTGGCCTTGCTCAGGAAGGGCGAATTCAAGGACTTTGCACTCTATTCCATTATGTGTAGTGGGGCCGCGCAGGCTTGCCTTGTCGGCTAGGCTCATCCAGTGTTGGGGATCCTCAAATGCCTGCCGACACTTTCGACTCGCCACGCCAGCATCGAACGATTTATAATGTGTAAAGAATGGATGGTTCATACGTCGCAAAGGATTAATGATCTTGCTTTGTACGCGAAGGGTAAGGCTCTCCTTTGAGAACGTCTGGAATTTCGACAGATCATATGTAAGTATATTATTTACAACGCGGTAGTCGTTCTTACTGCTCTTAGCTCCGTTGCTCATTGACTCATTTTTCAGATTCTCCACACGAAACTTCTCTCCTTCGCGCTCAAATGAGATCAAACGACGTCGCTCACGGTGCCAATCCTTTACTGATCCTGCTGCCACACTATGCGGACTCGGCGTCCAATATTCCTCATATGTCATATTTATTGATTTGATGGTCCTAACGTGTTGGAGTTGCTGAAGCAAGATTTCCTCAATGTCACGCCTTTCCCCGTCCATGCCATAGCACGCGGGCACAGCGGACAATAGAACTAACAAGAATGAGCTGGCTGCCTTGCGATTCATCTAGAGATCCCTTCTATTCTGTGTCTGCCGGAGCCACGTGGCAAAGGTCTGGGGTGACGCATCTCTCAGCCAGCCGATGCCTAGGAAGGCTTGAGTCAGTGTCTCCTGCATCACATCCTCTGCGGCGACCGTGCTCTGCAGGCGGGCCGGTAGGCCGCGGGCGATGTGGGCGCAAAGCGGGTCGCTCTGCTCGACGAGCAGCCTCTCCAGAGCCGCTCGGTCACCGGCGCGGGCCCGATCGATCAGCGAATGACTTTCACCCGACATAGGCGCTCCTTATACCTGGACCGCACCACAGTCTATCCTATCGGTGCAGCAAAGTCCTTATGATAAACGACTTTGCGTCTGGCTCGTCAAAAACCAGAGAAACCCGAGCGCGCCGCGCGCACCGATGACGCCCTAGTGGGTAGAGACCAAGAATACTGGCAAAAACCCTGAAGAAACGAAAGGACGTAAACAAATGAGACACGAAGCGAAGACAAATCTTTGAAAGAAATCGAAACCCTTCATGAAAGGAACATCCCATGAGAACGACACTGATTCAAAAACTGGTCATCGCATCAATCGTCCTGACGGTTCTCTGCTCACAGGCATCGGCTTGGTGGCTCTCATCCAGTACATCGTGGCTAATCTGGAGAGGTTGGTGGTAGGCCGTGTGATTGCCCGCTAAATCCAGATACCACTCAAGACGCCAGTGCCTTCGGGTGCTGGTTTCTTTAGGGGGGGCGGCCCTAACAGGCGTCATGTCTCTGAGTGAATGCTGACAGGCGAAGAAACACGGCTGCAGGGGTGAATCTTAGGGAACCCGCCTCTTGTTGCGTTCCCTGCTGGTCTACCGCTCCCTGTGGCGTTTGAGCCGCTCTTTTCTCTGTGTCGTAGGAGGCTTTCTTTGGCACCCCCGTCTCCCTGAACAGAGACCCCTGCTCGGACCCGAACATCAGATTAGTTACAGAATTACCTATTCAGTAATAGTTTCGGCGTGATTGGACCCAGCGACTGTGCTTCGAGTTTACCGCCGACCCATTTGTAAGCAGTTTTTGCTTCCCAATCGAAAACGATCATCCCCTCTGGGAAATCGATCTGAAAAGCACCCATCGAATCAAAATCAGGATTGACCTGTATCTCACTACGTGTCGTGGTTAGTCGGTTTGCAAGGATCGCCGGCTCGCCAGGGATTTCATATGTATAGGTAGCAACAGCCTTGGTCGAAAAGAGCACGTCGTCGATTCTAACGTATTCAAGTACCTCCACCTCGAGGTTAAATGCGTCTATGTCAGAAAGCTGTGATGTCAAATTGGAACTTGCTTTGAACGAAGCCCTCCTGAGTGTTACTGGCTTCTCAACGTTGAGCCAGACTGTCATTGTTCCAGACGGAATCTCCCCTTCAATGCGCAGCAGCTCACCGCCCGCAATTCCGGTTTCGCGTGCGACCTTGAGTTCAGGCACACCGAGCAAGTCCTCATTATAGAGATTTGAGTTGATGAAAACGCCATCGGCAAACCAGCCCTTATCATCGGGACGGATTTTGTCGTGAAACTTCACGCGCGTTGTGGAAGCCTCTTCTCGCCCTGCTTTAAGGTATTTAGTGAGTTTAAATCCACGTCCTTCTTGCCATACTGAATGGTAT
>JADFHU010000035.1 GCA_022567055.1 Planctomycetota bacterium | reverse complement strand
ATGCGCATCTGGAGGACACGGCCCTCCTCGGCGAGCTGTCGCTGGAGGGACGGCTCCGGCACACGGACGGGGTGCTGCCGATGGTGGGGCTCGCCCGAGACCGCGGTCTGCACGCCGTCGCCGTTCCCGAGGCGAACGCCAGCGAGGCCAGTCTCGTGAGCGGCCTCGACGTCTTCGGCGCTGCCACGCTCGCGCAGCTCGTCGAGCACCTGCGCGGGGGCGATCCCATCACGCCGTGGACGGAGCCGCCAGCCTCCCTGCTCCGGGGCACCGAGGGGCATAGTGCGGACCTCGTCGACATCCGCGGACAGGAGCACGCTAAGCGTGCGTTGGAGGTAGCCGCGGCAGGCGGTCACAACATGCTGATGGTGGGACCGCCGGGCAGCGGCAAGACGCTGCTGGCCCGCGCGCTGCCGTCCATCATGCCGCCGCTGTCCCCGGAGGAAGCGCTGGAGACGACGAAGGTGTACAGCGTCGCCGGGATGCTGCCGAGCGACACGCCGCTGGTGGCCTCGCGCCCGTTCCGCGCTCCGCACCACACAGTAAGCCCTGTAGGGATGCGAGGAACGCTCCAAGATCATAAGTGGCAGCCGGGAGAGTGCTCCCTGGCTCACGGCGGCGTGCTCGTCCTGGACGACGTGCCAGAGTTTCGGCGCCGAGTGCTCGAGATCGTCCGAGTGATCGTGGACGAGGGCGTTGCCATACTCGTTTCGGGTGCGAACCGACTCGAAGTGCCCGCCCGATTCACATTGATAGCCACGGCAATGTGCTGCCCTTGCGGATTCTTCGGGGGCCCTCGTGCCGGGGAGTGCACCTGTTCGCAAGCCGCTGTAGATCGATACACCGCTCGCATCCCAGCGTGGCTCACGGAACGATGCCGCGTTCTCGAACCGGACGAGTACGGGTTGAGCGCCGAGCAGAAGCGCTTACTGGGCTGAACGGAGGACTGACATGGGATGCCATCTTCGACCGGGAATCGACTTTCGCGGTCGGAGATTTGACCGTTGCGCCCTCGGATCCGAAAACTATCTGGCTCGGCACCGGTGAAGCGCATCAATCGGGTACCTCTTACCCAGGCACGGGTGTTTTTAAGTCAACGGATGGCGGCAGGAACTGGACGAACGTGGGGCTGCACGACAGCCATCACATTGGTAAGGTGGTCGTGCACCCAAAAGACCCGAACATTGTTTATGTTGCTGCGATGGGACCCAAATATGCCGCGGGCGGACAGCGCGGCGTCTACAAGACCACGGATGGCGGCAAGACCTTTCGCCGGGTCCTTTTCGCCGGCGAGCGAGTGGGCGTCGTGGATCTCGTGCTGGATCCGACCGACAATGATCGGCTTTATGCCGCAGCCTGGGACGCACGAGGTCACAAGAGAAGCGGCGTATTTAGAACCACTGATGCGGGCGAGAATTGGGTTCAGCTTTAGGGCGGATTGCTTGACAAGGAAGTTGGACGAGTTGCTGTCGATGCGTCGGCTTCCGAACCCGGTGTTGTCTACGCTCTGATGGTCGACCATTCGCCGCCGGGTGGAGGCCGCAGTGGTGTGGGTGGGGTCGTATTTCGTTCCGATGACGCCGGCGACACGTGGAACAAAACGCACGAGGATTACCTCCCAACCTATGTCGGCTGGGATTTTTGTGACATCCGTATTTCTCCGGACAATGCCGATGAGATCTACGTCGCTGGCTTTCGGCTCCTGGCGTCCCGCGATGGCGGCAAAACATTCGAACGAGGCGGAGAGGCTGTGTATCGGCTGCACTCCCATCGTGGCGAAGGCATGCACCTGGATATTCACGACGTTTGGATCGACCCGGAGAATCCCGATCGGGTCATCCTTGGAAATGACGGCGGCCTCTACATTTCGTGGGATCGCGCCCGCACCTGGCTTCACCTGAACAATCTGCCCATTGCCGAATTCTACCGGGTGCACGTCGATGATGATCAACCCTTTGGTATCTGGGGCGGGACCCAGGACAACGCTTCCTTCGTGGCCCCTTCGACAGCGCGATTCGAACCCGGCAAAGACGATATCTGGGAGCAGGTTTTTTTGGACCGATGGGCGGGAGGAGATGGCTTTTCCACCTTCCCGGATCCCCATGACCCGCAAACTGTCTATTTCACTCAACAGACCGGTGATCTGAGACGCGGCCGTCGCGGCGAAATCCGCGGAGCAAGGCGAATTCGGCCCAGAAATCGAAATGGGGAGCCGCCTTTCCGCTGGCATTGGGACACGCCGTTCTTCGCCTCGGCGCATGGCACGAAGACGACACTCTACTGCGCGGCGCAGTGCGTCATGAAATCGGAGAATCGCGGTGAGAGTTGGCAGGAAGTAGGTCCTGATCTCGGCAGTGGTCCTCTGGCTACATTATCCGAATCGCCGATTGATCCCAAACGGTTGGTCGCGGGCGGCGGCGAGGGGGAGCTTCATTTTACCGATGATGGAGGCCAATCCTGGAGAGCCGCGGGGAAGGGGTTGCCTCCGGTGAGGGTTCGCGACGTGGTCACATCCGCGCACGATCCCAATGTTGTGTATGTGACTCTCTCAGGGAGGGGCAAAGGCGATTTTGCTTCATATGTCTATGTGACCCGTGACTTCGGTCGAACCTGGGAATCGATCGCAAACAATCTGCCCGCTGAACCGACCAATGCGATTGCCGAAGATCCCAAGGCGGGAAATATCCTCTTTGTGGGAACCGATCTTGGCGTCTACGTATCCGTCACTTCCGGAGAAGACTGGGAATCTCTCTGCCACACATTGCCAACGGCTCCCGTTGTAGACCTTGCTGTCCAGGGACGCGACGCGGCTCTGGTGGCCGCCACTCATGGGCTTAGCATGTTCCTTTTGGATTTTGATGAGATTCGCACCAAACACGCCGGTTGGCAAAGCACGTCTCCCGAGGCGCGCCTGAAGTCCTGGGAGCGCCACGTGCGGCTTGAGAACGAGTCCGAGTTCAAGGCGCTTAAATGGCGGGCGATCGGACCGCGGAAACAGGGCGGCAGAATCGAATCGATAGCGTGCCCTCCTGGGAACACTTCGGTGATGTACGTAGCCGTGGGTTCAGGCAACCTGTGGAAAACCGTTAACAACGGAACGACATGGAAGCCAATCTTTGAAAATGAGTCAACAGGCGCGATGGGTGACTTGGCGGTGGCGACGTCGGAACCAAACGTTGTGTGGCTGGGGACCGGCGAGGTTTTGTTGACAAGGAATTCGGCTTTGCCAGGCATGGGGGTGTTCAAGTCCACGGACGGCGGTGACACCTGGAAAAACATGGGGCTCAACGACACTCATCACATTGGACGTGTGTTGATCGATCCGAAGGATGCGAGTGTCGTGTACGTGGCGGCAATGGGTCACCAGTCCAGTCCAAACAAGCAGCGAGGCGTATTCAAAACGACGGATGGAGGCGAAACATGGGAACGCTCGCTGTTCATTGACGATCGCACTTCGGTCATCGATATGTGCTTCGACCCCGGCGACCGAAATACGATTTATGCGACGAGCTGGCAGCGGGGCATTGGAGGGCAGAATCATCACGGTCCCAACAGCGGCGTCCATAAGACAGTTGACGGCGGCAAGACTTGGCGACGGCTGGCTGGAGGCCTTCCCTCGGGAGACTCGATTGGCAGGATTGGAATCGACGTTTCCGCATCGAATCCGAGTGTCGTCTACGCGCTGGTAGACCAGGGCCGGGCAGACGGCCTGTATCGCTCGGACGATGGCGGAAATACCTGGAAGAAGGTGAACCGTGAACCGGTTAAAGCCCAATGGGACTGGTGCGAGATTCGAGTGTCCCCCGACAACGAGAACGAGCTGTACAACATTGGGCAACGTTCCTTTGTCTCGCGCGATGGAGGTAAGACGTTCAAACCGATTGGAGGGACGATTGTTCATCTATTGCCGCATGATTCCAAAGTTCTGCACCTCGACACGCACGCCATGTGGATTGATCCCTTGAACACGGACCGTATCGTGTTCGGCAACGATGGGGGATTGTTTTTCTCTTACGATCGCGGCGAGAACTGGCTTCATGTGAACAACATCCCCATAGCCGAATGCTACGCGGTCACTTATGACATGGAGTGGCCGTACAATATCTACATCGGGACGCAAGACAACGCGGCCCTTTATGGTCCAAGCAACGAAGTGATTGAGGACGGCGGTCCGGACAATTGGCGCCATGTCTACCTGGACCGTTGGGGCGGAGGTGATTCGTATTTCACCTATCGGGACCCAACCGACAGCAGTACGATCTACTACGAGAGCCAGAATGGCGGATTGAGGCGGAAGAACATGGCTACGGGGGAGGTTTTGGGCATCAGGCCATCGCTCCCCAACGGGCAAGGCAGGCTGAGATTTGCCTGGATGACGCCCTTCTTTCCATCCGCTCACGAGCCCCGGAGTCTCTACTGCGGCGCGAACTACGTGTTCAAGTCCCTCAACCGCGGTGGCGAATGGAAGGTCATCAGCCCTGATCTCGCCGCGGGTGAGGACACGCCTAATCTCCGCTACAAAGCGATAATGACTTTGGCGGAATCATCGAGACAGCAGGGTCTCCTGTTTGCCGGGACAGACAATGGCGCCCTGTTCGTGACTCGCAATGATGGCGAGAACTGGGAATCGATCAGCGAGGGACTGCCGCGTCATTGCTATACACGTGTCGTCGCCTCGCCGCACAATTCCGATACTGTTTTTGTGACTCTAACCGGGATGGCCGTAGACGATTTCTCCCCCTACGTTTTTCGTTCGGACGACCAGGGAAAGACGTGGAGGTCGATCGCGACGGGATTGCCCCTGGAACCTGTGAATGTCATCCACGAGGATCCTCATGTGAAGGACCTGCTTTACCTTGGAACCACGCTGGGCGTCTACGCGAGTGTTGACGGAGGTGTCAGTTGGCAATCCTTGTGCAACAATCTCCCCACGACGTCCGTCCACGATCTGTTTGTGCATCCACGCGACAACGAATTGGTGATTGGGACGCACGGGAGAAGTGTATTCGTCATGGACGTTTCCTCAATCACGTCATCCGATCGTTCACAACGCCGCTTAGAGAAGAGCGGCTCTATCACCGAAGCGCACCCGTAGGAACTCACATGTGAATCATGCCGAGTATTTTGCTGAGGGAGTGCAATCCTGGTTCAATAATAACCGCCCGCCTGATCACGACCACAACTATGTCGATACCCGCAAGGAACTCAAGGAATATGACCCTGAACTTGCGACCATGTGCGCTTGTCAAGCGCCAAAGGGACCACCGCAGGACCGCAGAAAATCAAGATGAAAACGCGGCAAGATGGGGTATAATGCGGCAATGGCGCATGAAAGACATACGGGGAGAGCATTTACGCTCGTCGAGCTTCTGGCTGTGATTAGTATCATTGCCATGCTCATGGGCATTCTGCTGCCCGCCCTGAGCGGCGTCAGGAAGAGCGCCCGTTCGCTCGTTTGCCTTGCCAATGTCAAACGCCTGGCGTTGGCCGGCGTGATGTACGCACAGACGAACGGGGCATTTCCTCCTCACAGGATGAAAAGGAGGAACTTCTCGGATACGTACAATTTTGTGAACAAATACGGCAGAGACCGGCCGCGCTGGCAGTGGTTCTTCGACCAGGGAGTAGGGCCCGTCATTGATCCGTCAGGCTGGGTGAAGCGGCAGGGCGACATTTTCACCGATGGTGATTCCCTAATGATGACCAATGATTACTTTATCTGCCCCGAGTTTCGTCATCCTCAGTACAGTGTCTATGATATTCGCAATGGGTCTTACGGCTATAATTACCAATATCTTGGCAACGCGCGAGACAGGCCCGATTTGGGACAATTTCAAAACTTCCCTGTCACCGAATCGACGATCAAGAGACCATCGGCGACTATCGTCGTAGGTGACGGGCGGGGCAGCGGATATCCGCATGGTCCGCATTCGTACAAACTCGATCCAGCCAAAATCGCCTTGAGCACCGGCGCGATATATTTTGGCAACTGGAAAGAACCGACAATTGAGCAACAGCATTGCCCGGCCGAGGATCGCCATAATCGCAAGGCGAATGTTTCCTTTCTTGACGGCCATGCCAAGAGCATGGCCCTTGATGAACTGGGCTACGTTGTCGATGAAATTGGTCTTGTTATTGCCAACCATCCCGGCGGAAGCAACCGCCTTTTTACAGGCACGGGCCGGGATGATTCCTCTTACAAGAACTGAATCGGAGTGAGTGAGAAATAAGCTGTTCCGTGGTGGTCCCATTCATGGTTGACAAGTACACCCGGTGTCCGTCGCATTCCAATTACGGACAACGGCCGTCTAGCGGGCATGGTCACCCCTATTGACGCGATCAATGCCTCCCTAACCATGAAGCGTGAAATGCCCTGTAGCGTGGCTTAGGAACCGCCTTCGGTCAGCGTCACCCGTTGGTCTACCGCTATACCATCAAAAACATCCACTCCCCCACCTATCCACCGCACCTCGATGCGGTCGATTTTATCTCGTTTGCCCAATCCGAAGTGAAGCCGCGTTCCATAATGGCTCTGATACCCCCGCCCACTGTGAACCTCATCGACGAGCGTCAAGTCCTGCGCAACAACCTTAACGCTTGCGCCGATACCGGAGCGGTTCGTTTTGACGCCGATCAGCCGAACCTGCACCCAATGGCCCTTATTCTCGGAGTCGTTTCGCAAGACCGTAGGCGTTTCCCGCGAGTTCAGAATGACCACATCGATATCCCCGTCATTATCCAGATCGTCAAAAGCCGCTCCCCGACTACTCAGCTTCACTTTCAACCCGTTGCCGCTGTCCTTGGATACGTCAGTGAATTTCCCTTTGCCAGTATTCATCAGAACGATGTTTTCTGCCAGATACGTGCCGGTATCATCGTAAAGTCCGACATTATCCTGTAGATGTCCGCAAGCGACAAAAATATCACGGTGACCATTGTTGTCCAGATCCGCTATGCCATTTCCCAGGTCACGTGCGCATAGGGACCGGCAAGAAATAACTTGGACTTTTGAATGCCCAATTGCACCCCATCTTTGATCGCTTCTCAATCGCGAAATCCGCGACGTAGAACTGCTACGCCTGTGGTTTCGCTCAATCGGGCGCGACCAAATATGGGGCACACTTGGACCCCAAATTGTCCAACTTATTTATTGCCGATCCCATAGGTCGCCGCTCCGGCAACCGACGCCAGCGAAACATCTTCGAAGTGGCCGTCGCCCAGATTCCTGTATAAGGTTGCCAATTGACGCTGATACGAGGTCACATAAAGATCCAGCCATCCGTCGTTATCGTAATCTCCGCAATCCACGCCCATACTGCCCTGTCCCTCTCCGTGGAAATCGTATGCCAAGCCCGTCATCAGCCCCACTTCTACGAACTTGCCCGTCCCGTCGTTTTGCCAGAGAAAGTTCTCTGCCACGTCATTTGCAACGATAATATCCATATCACCGTCGTTGTCGTAATCAGCACAAACAGTGCCCATACCCCACCCGGCCAACGAGCCAATTCCCGATTCCCGAGTCACATCGGTAAAGGTCCCGTCCCCATTATTGCGGTAGAGACTGTCGGGTACAGGTTGGTAGTAGCGAGGATTGGCATAAACAGAGACACCGGCCACCGTGTGCGGGACATGCTTTTCGTAAGAAAACTCGAGGTAATTGGACACGTAAAGATCCAAGTCCCCATCCTTATCCATATCAAGAAAGCAAGCCCCTGAGCCGACCTGAAATCCGTTGGCGACCCCGGCCTCTTGCGTCACATCGGTAAACGACCCGTTGCCATTATTGCGGTATAGGACATTGGCACCGTAGTTATTGAGATAAATATCAACGTCCCCGTCGTTATCGTAATCTCCCGCTGCAATACCCAGTCCGAATCCCTCATCCCCCACCCCTGCTTCCATCGTAACATCGGAGAACTTCATACGCCCGTCGTTGCGATAGAGCCTGTTTCTCGGCTTAGAATCAACCTTCGTGCCTTTCAGCGGCGCACCATTGAGAAAATAGATATCCATATCACCGTCGTTGTCGTAATCCAGCAGCGCCAAACCCGCACTCACCGTCTCGACAAGATATCGCTCTCCGCTGCCGCCGTCGGTATGCTTGAATGTGATGCTCGTCTCTTGGGTGACATCGCTCAGCACGATCGAGCCCTGAGCCCGGGCGCAGATAAATGCACATAGCAGTACCGCCACTGCAAAACATTCGCCAATGACTGTGACATTCACACCGTGCAAGAGAATCACCAAGTTACTTCTTTACCTTGAAACGTTCATAGGTCCACTGATAGTCCTGGTTAAAAGGTTCCAATTCAGCCGCTCTCTGTGTCGCCGTCAATGCGCCTTTCCTATCGTCCTGACTGTCACACGCCCAGCCTAAGCGGCCGCGCAGAAATAACTTCCCATTTAATAGGGGCAATCTTGACATTATCTTCGGCCGCTTCTCAATCACGAATTCCTCGACGTAGAATAGCTACGCCTGTGGATTCGCTCAATCGGCGCGACCAAATCTAACGCCAATTTGCTCCCTCTAAACTGTGAATTTATTTCTGCGCGACCACTAAGACAATGTAATTGGGACTCCGTCGGATCGAGCATCACGGCCTTTTCCGCCAGGGCCCGGGCCCTGGGAAGATTCATCTGTTTTTCCAGATAAAACCGTGCAAGTGTAGGATAGGCCGACGAACCGGTCGGCACAGACGCGACAGCCTTGCTAAAGGCCGCCTCCGCATCGGCTATCTGCTTCACCTTCACTGAAAGAGTGCTGATGTTCGACTTGGCCGGCTCGATCGCGGCGAGTGCCTTGTACATGGCAAGCGCCTCTGAAAGCCGATCCGTGGTCTTATACAGCGACGCCAGCTTCAGCATGGTCGCAGTGTTCCCGGGAGAACATTTCATTGCCCTGATCCGAAGCCCTTCGGCTTTTTCGGTTTTTCCCGCAGCCAGATATATCTCTCCGGCACGAACAAAAAACTCAGCCAACCGGCGACACGTAATAAGCGCATCGTCATACGTCTCGTCGAATGCCTTCTCCGCCTCATGCTCCTCGGCCTTGAGTTTCTTAAAAACCGCTGCAACCTCTGCGGCCTCTGTCTGCTGCCCAAAGCGCCTGCAAGCCGTGATAAGACCATAATAGGCCCCCGCATCCTTCGGCTGCAGTTTTAGCGCGGATTCGAAATGACCCTTCGCCTTGTCGTACTCTTTCTGCTGCAAGCAGGCCTTTCCCAGCAGAAAGTGTCCCAGACCGGAATGGGCGTTTATCTCCACTTCCCCCTCCAATTCACCAATAGCCTCCTCCTGCCTGCCCGGTACCATCAGGGCCAGCGCGATATTACTGCGCAGCTTGGGCGCAGACAGCGCAGACGACGCAATATCGAGCGATTTTCTCCAAAACGTAATCGCCTCTTCGTGGCGTCCCCTGCCCATCTCAATCGTGGCAATGCTGTTACAGACATCCGCTCGGCTCGGATTCATCACCAACGCTTTATGCCAGAACTCAATGGCCTTGTCGTGATTGCCGTGGCCTTCGTATACATGTCCCATTAGCACCACAGGGACTTCGCTGTTCGGGAATTCATGCGTGAGCCTCCGGCCCAGCTCCAACTGCTCTGCTTTCAGTGCCGCTATTGGAATGTCCTGTTCGTCGCCACGCGCCGCCACCGCACCCGACACCCATTGCTCTGTGCTCTGATTCGAGACTTGATCCAATTCTGCTATATCGGCATCTGTAGGAAAGAAATGTCGCAGCAACAGAAAACCCGTGACGCCGCCACCGACCACCATCAGGGCGACCCACCGCCACACGGCGTTTCTGCGTGCAGAATTTGAATTGCCCACGTCGGCCGCAGCCAATTGCCCCTGTCTGGGCCGGCGCTGACCGCCTCGTGCGGTTTTTCTACGCTTCTTACTCATGTACTTTAGCGGATAGGAAATTCGATTTTCACCTACTGCAATGGTTATACCTCGGGGAACATAGCGATACAAGGCAAGAAAACAGCCCTGGGAGTCACAGCATTTGAATGACCCCGAACGAAGCACGCCGGGCGCATTTAGTCGGAGTACTGTGGAGCCGACTTATCACCTTGAACAAGGTTTCCTCAATAGCCGCTTTGCTGCCATTCACACCGGTATTGGGCAGCATGAACATGCCCGCACCCAGTCCCCATCCACGCCATAGTCACTTTCACCCAAAACGCCAGTAAAGGAGCCGGGTATCAAGCTGGCCGGAGGCGCGGCGGGGTAGAGCCAGACAACAACGCCACCATTGCCACCAGGTTCGGTGGACACATGGATGTGGGCCATGGTGACATTCTCCAGGTCGGCGACGTTTAGGACATAACTGACGGCCGTTCCATCTGCGTTGGGCTGGAAAGTCGCACTACCGGTGGCTGTGGAGTCATTGCCCAGAAGTATGATGGATCTCGGAATCGAACCTCGCCTGGTCGACCACAAATTACCGAGGAGATAGTCAATCTCGTCATTCGGTTCAAGTAAGAGAATCCCCGCTGGGGATACCAGAAAATCGCCGACCAGATCGTTTATCCGGGCTATAAGATCAGTAAGTCCAGTGTGAAGAACATTCTCATTGAAAACGGCTATGATCCTGAACCAGACTTGACCATCAGATCAACCTGGCATGAATTTATCAAGAGTCATTGGGCCGTACTAGCCGCCTGTGACTTCTTTACCATAGAGTTTCTTGTACGGCACAAACTTGTCCACTGTACAGTGTTCTTTGTTATAGAGCTTTCGACCCGGAAGGTCTTTTATGCTCCTATCAAGCTTCAACCAGATGGGGCTTATATGAAACAGGTGGCAAAGATTCTTAGGGACCGGCAAGAAACAACTTGGACCTTTGAATGCCCAATTGCACCCCATCTTTGACCGCTTCTCAATCGCGAAATCCGCGACGTAGAACAGCTACGCCTGTGGTTTCGCTCAATCGGGCGCGACCCAATATGGGGCACACTTGGACCCCAAATTGTCCAACTTATTTCTTGCCGATCCCGTATCGATAGTGAAGATGGCTTTCTGCAAGGAAAACGGTACTTGATCCATGATCGTGATCCGCTGTATAGAACCGATGGATTCCATGGGATACTGGAGAGCATCGGCGTGAAACCCGTGCGGCTTCCTGCGCGAAGCCCAGATTTGAATTGCTATGCGGAGCGATATGTCAAATCGTGTACGCGATGTCTGCAAAAAAGTCCTTTTTAGCGTCACTGCATCTTTGAGCAGCTCCCAATGCAGTTGAACATTTCTAATGAATCGAAATGTATCTTTCTTTGGTTCAAGAGTTTACCTTGTAGTTGCATAAATCCACCTTCAGAATTGTCTGTGGCAGCGTTCTAGCTAGAGCTTACTATCGTTTCCCTGATGTTGACACCTATACTGCACATTTCACCCTAGGTGAATTCCTGTATGTCGCTAAAATCGATGCATGGGAAACTTTGTGTGCCCACGAGAACTGTGTGACTTTTTATCCCATATCGTGACATTTCTGAAGAACATGAAAGGCCTTTTTGCGTATAGTGTAGTTTCCAGATCCCATATTATACATTACAAAAAGGCCTACGATGAAATATAGCAGAACGCAAACACAAAGTAAAGCCCACGCCGTACCAACCATTCAATTTGAAACCCAAAAACTCACCTCATTTGCTGGATTGGTCATCATCCAGAAGTTCTTCGCGGCCATCGAATTGAAGAAAACCCTACGGGGCTGTTTTGCCCATCTCAACAATGGGAAGATCTTTAACCGGACGACGCTCTTCATGCAACTGATCACGCACTTGCTCTTGGGGTTTCGGGAATTGAAGGACTGCCGTTTCTATCGAGATGATCCCATGGTGAAACGCCTATTAGGGCTCAATCGAATCCCCGATACGGCGACCCTGAGCCGGTTCTTGAAGGAGATCACCGCTGAAACCATAGAGCACCTGCGGTACTGTCTGCGTGAGATGGTCCTGACCCGGATGCAACTCATCGCCCCGCCACGTATTACGATGGATTTCGACGGCTCCGTTCAGTCCACGAGCCGACGGGCGGAAGGAACGGCCGTCGGATTCAACAAAAAGAAGAAAGGGGCACGAAGCTATTACCCTCTGTTCTGTACGATTGCGCAAACAACGCAAGTATTGGATTTCCTGCACCGGCCGGGCAACGTCCACGACTCCAACGGCGCTAAAGCCTTCATCCTGGCCTGCATCGATTGTGTTGCGGCCAGGTTACCGTATACTCTGATTGAGGTCAGAATGGACAGCGCCTTCTTTAGCGATGACATTGTTGCCGCACTGACAGAACGAGGCATCGAATTCACCGTCAGTGTTCCCTTCGAGCGATTCGTAGAACTCAAGGGGATGATCGAGCAACGCCGACGCTGGCACACACTGGATGCCGATACCTCCTACTTTGAGGCGGCCTGGAAGCCGCAGTGCTGGGATAAACGATTTCGATTCGTGTTCATCCGGACACGGACCCAACGCCAACAGAAAGGTCCGATTCAGTTGGACTTGTTTGTTCCCTATGAATATGGCTACGAATTCAAAGTCATCATCACTAACAAGACCTTGCGTCCCAAGGGAGTAACGGCCTACCACGAAGGTCGAGGCGCACAAGAAGGGATCTTTGGCGAGCTGAAATCACACTGCCATCAAGGCTACATCCCTGTGCGTAGCCTGCATGGCAATCAAGCCTATCTACTCGCGGGTCTTTTTGCGTATAATCTCGTCCGTGAACTTCAAATGCGAACGACTCAACCCTTACGGCACACGACGGCCAAGCGTGCATCACTCTGGGTGTTTGAAAAAGTGGATACACTTCGCAAGACCTTGCTACAACGAGCTGGGCGATTCACACGTCCGAAAGGCCGCCTCACATTGACCATCAGTGCAAACCAATGGATTCAGCGTAAGTTGACGGGCATGCTCGGTGCGATCCAACTCGGGGGATGAGGGCTGAGTTTTATGCAACGTTAGGGTATAGTGTTCATTGTGTGTTGCCAAAAAAGGCACGCATCCTCGTCAAGCAACGGAGAAGTCATGAAGTCCAACGAGAATAAACCCGGCCCGATACTCCCCTCGTTCCTGTTTTGGTGGATGATGCTTGTCGTCCATGGTCTCATCTCCGCAAATCTCCTGGCCCAGGATGGAAATCGGCTTGCCTATCTCGATGAGTTTTTGGACCCGTACTATGTCGGCCGAGATTTTCCCCGCCTGACGACGCCGCAGTGGGTCGGCGAACAAGGTGTCGAAGCCGTGGTCGTGTTGGCGATCGACGACATGCGTGCGCCGCAGAAATACGAACAATATCTTCGGCCCATTCTGGACAGGCTGAAGCAAATCGACGGGCGCGCTCCGGTCAGCATCATGACTTGCTCGGTCGATCCCCAAGACCCTCAACTCGAGAAGTGGCTCGACGAGGGGCTGTCAATTGACGCGCACACGGTGGATCATCCCTGCCCGATTCTTCAGGGCGGTGATTTCGCCAAAGCCAAAAGCACGTTCGACCGGTGCGTCGATCTGCTGACACAGATTCCCGGCAACAAACCGGTGGCGTTTCGCACGCCCTGTTGCGATTCGCTGAACACGCCCAGCCCGCGACTGTTCGCAGAGATATTCAACAAGGTCACGCCGCAGGGCAACTTCCTGAGCATCGACAGTTCGGTGTTTAACGTCCTCACGCCGCGAGATCCCGCGTTGCCTCGCCACCTGGTGCTGGAAGGCGATCAGCCGCGGTTCCGCAAATACCTGCCGTTTCCGTCGTTCGTCAACACGATCGAGGATTACCCCTACCCGTACGTCATCGGCCGGTCTTGCTGGGAATTCCCCTGCGTGGTTCCCAGCGACTGGGAAGCCCAGAACCTGCAAAAGCCGAACAACCCTCGAACCGTTCGCGACATGACGGCGGCGCTGGATGCCGTGGTTTTGAAGCAGGGCACGTACAACCTGGTCTTTCATCCGCATGGCTGGATCCGCAACGATCAGATCGTTGCGTTGATTGACCATGCCGTGAAAAAACATGGCAATAAGGTCAAATTCCTGACGTTTCGCGAGGCACACCAGCGGCTCGTCAAACATTTGCTCGCTGGCCAAGCGCTAAGGGCGGCCAGCGGCGAGGACAACGGTGTTCGCGTGCTCGACGTGAACGGCGATGGTTATCTGGATGTTGTCATCGCCAACGAACACCTCCGGCAAACCCGGATCTGGCAGGCTGACAAGCGGCAATGGCAGACTGCGGGTTTTCCAGTCGAATTGGGCGCAGGCGTGCGTTTTGGGATTCTGCGCCGTAACACTCAGCAGGGGCACAACCACGCTTCGTTCGTCGTTCGAAATGAACGGGTCGCCGGTGCCTGGCATTTTGACGGGAAACGGTGGCGGCGCGACGACACATGGCTCGCGGGACTGGCCTTGAATGGCAAGCCCGTGATGACAAGCCGTTCCCGTGCGGATCAGGGAGTACGCCTGCGCGACCTGGACAACGATGGTCGATGCGAGTTGCTGGTTGCCAGCAGTCGGCAAAGTGCTGTCTTTGGCTGGAATGAACAGGCCCGATCGTGGCGGCGTCTGCCGTTTCGTCTGCCGCCGGACACCGCGCTGGTTGACGAGCAGGGGCGCGACGCGGGCTTGAGGTTCGTCGATGTCGACGAGGACGGTTTTGACGACGTTGTCTTCTCGAACGAACAGCGCTACTCGCTGCACCTGTTTTCGTCAATCGACAAAGGCTGGTCGCGTCAGGTGCTGGCGGGCCGGCGCGGCGACGAAGGGGCGCTGCCGATGATCGTTCGACAGGGCACCAATAACGGGGCATGGTTTCATTCGCGTCACATGTGGGTACAGAACGAAGATACGAGCCGCTTGCCCAATCTGGTCGATCGTCGCTCATTCGATGATTTGACGAGAGACATCCCCCCTCGGGCAGAACCAGGACAACGGCGGTGACGGCGGGGCCTACTTCGGCAACATCCGGGGCGACGGCCTCATCACCACGGGCAGCTTCACCGCCGAGACGATCACTTTGGAGACACCGTTGGACCCGGTCAACACCGACGTGGTACTGCAGGTCGACACGGTGGGCACCCATGTCACTACCACGGCCTGGGCCGTGAATGACCCCGCTTCCAAGTATTCGATCACCTTCGTCGACACCTGGCGCGTCCCGCCGGCTTCATGGGACAGAGCTTCGGCCGCGGCGGCGACGATGCGATCGGTGCCTGGGCGACCTTCCGCTCGCTGCAAGTACTGGAGCCGAGCATCGACGAGTCCGGAGGTGATTTCTAGCGGCATCCGCCAGCGGCGCTTCGCTATGGTGCGAATATCGATGTCCTCCTCTTGCCTGGGACAGATCCAGGTGAGGAGAGGATGTTTTCATGCACTGAAAGCGAACCGCGGAATATCGAATTACGAACAGCAGATTGTCGAAGGATAGGCGTTGTAAAACAATAACTAATGCAAAATAGGTCGTAATTTCGATATAGCTATGTATGAACCAAGAAGACATTGTACTGAGAAAATATCAAATGCTTGCTCCATCGCTAAATGAAAGGACGCTTCGTCTTT
>JADFHU010000563.1 GCA_022567055.1 Planctomycetota bacterium | reverse complement strand
GCCCGGCCCGCTCTCGCCGCGATAGGCGTTCGAAAAGGCGTACGTCTTGCTGTCGGTCATGCGGGCCTCGATGTCCCACAGGCCGTCGGCGCGCCGGTAGCCCCGACAGTCGATGGCGCGGGAGTGCAGCGCCTCGCGCGGCGCGGGGTCGGACGTCGGCATGGCGGCCTCGAAGGGTTGCCGGGATGAACGGTTTACCGGGATATAAAGCGCCGCGGGCGGACGGCAAGGCGTCGCCGCGCCGCGGGCGTATGAGCCAAAAAGAATGATCTTCTGCGGTCTGACCCGCTCGGCCTCCAGCGCCTTGCCAAAATCGGAGATGATTTTCAGAGCTTCTGCTTTATCCATTCCAGGATCCCCTGTGCCTGCGTCAGGATCTGTGTGGTGCTAGTCGAGCCGTAAAGCCGATATTGGATTCTTACAACTCAAAACAGCGTTTCAATGTCCCTATAGCCGCTTAGGACTCTTGCTATCTCAAGGGTATCGGAGGCAACTCTATAAAAGACCAGATACCTCTTGACAGGGAGTGAGCGAATGCCCAAGGCCAACTCATCTCGTTTCCGACCAACTTACGGATTGTTGCACAGGTGTCCGCACTGCTCGTGGAGGTAGTCAATGAATTTGTCCGCGGCCGAAGGGGAATCGCCCGCCATATAGTGCCAGATTGCTACCAGGTCGTCTTTGGCTTGATCAGAAAGAACAAGCTTGCGTTTGGTCACGCCCCGGCTTTCCGTCGCCCTTTGGCTTTGATATCAGAAACTTCGGACAGGTCAAAAGGAACTGACTTTCCGGCATCTAATTGTTGCACGCCGACGAGAATTTCCTGCCGAAAGTCCTTGGCTATTGACTGCCTCTGTTCCTCCTGCCTTTTTAGGGATCGGAAAGAAATACTATTTCCCGCTACTTTCACCTCGACGCCATGCTGCGATCATATCGAGCAGTTCTTGGGTCTGCTCAAACGTGCGTCGAGCGGCGGCCAGGGCATCCGCAGCCGCCTCTTGCGTGAAGAGATCCCAAGGTAAGGTATAGGTCGCTTCGTCACCGTAGTCCGTCAAGAAATGCTCGGTTGTCCCTAAGGCCAACAAGTCTGGCAAAAGGCGCTGCATCTGCTCCCGGATGTTCTCTCGCACTGACTGACTCCGCAGCAAGGCTGCGACCTGTTTCGCAGGATCATGGGTCTTGGGACTAACGCCAAATGAAGCCAGAATGGCCTTTCCGGAATTCTCCACGGTCAACTGGGCGTTGTCGACGCAGGAGCGCCAGCGGGTTAGACCGACATCCTGCTCGGCTTCAGCCAGGAATCCTTTGGCCAGCGCCAGGCGGTAGGCCACTTCGTCAAGGGCGTTCAAGATAACCCTCCCAACTTAGCTCCCAATCGGCGCTCGGCATTTGAGGAAAAACCCACATCAACGTGCCACCCATCTCTTGCCGGCGTAACCTAAGATTGGCGGAGCGCCGATAGGGCTCTCTGGCGATAGGGTTCAAAGTAGGCTGGGCCGTGCAAGCAGATCCCATCGACGCACACATCGAGCATAAGCGCTGTCAGATTCGCAGCTACCTCCTGGGGTGTTTTGGGCAAGAAACTAATGGGACCTGGTAACTGGTCTAAGATTGGCAACAAGACGCTGCGCACGGTGCGTTGACGAACCAACGGGTCCCCAGAAAGTCCCTCGATCACCACACACAGATCATGATCGCTGGCCGGGCCGGCCTGCCCACGCGCCTGAGAGCCAAAGAGGACGACGGCTTTGAGGCGGTCAGCAAAGGTATCGGTCAGGGCCTGTACCACCGGGCGGTAGGAGGTTCGGGCAATTTCAGCTATCGCCGAGGCTGTTCTATTATCGCATTTAGCCCGGGCTTGATTCACCGTTTGTCGAGCCGACATTGTCTTCTACTCCAACAGTCACATCTTGGCATTCCTTGGATGATGACGCCAAGTCTGAATTCTACCCTGTTGTTGGCCCAATGTCGAACGAATGAGGTTAGGGACCGCTAAGTTGAATCACCACAAACGGCCAAACTTGAGTGGGGACGGCCGATACAGTGATAGTCAATGCCCTGCTTGGCGAGATACGTCATGTCGTAGAGGTTGCGGCCGTCGAAAATGAGGGGCTTGTTGAGTTTCTCTTTGAGCTGGTCAAAGTCGGGACTGCGAAATTCCTGCCAATCGGTCATCACGACCAAGGCGTCGCAGCCGACAAGGATGCTGTAGGCATCGTCTCCCAACTCGATGCGATCGCCCAGGACCGCACGCGTGGACCCCATCGCCTCCGGATCGAAGGCCTTCACTTGGATGCCGGCATCCAAAAACAGTTCGATGCAGGTCAGGGCGGCAGACTCGCGAACATCGTCGGTCTTGGCCTTGAATGCCAACCCCCATACGGCCAGGCGGGTTTGCTGTGCGTGGTCTCCGAAGTAGTCGATCACCTTCCCGGCAAAGCGCCGCTGCTGTTTCACATTGGCGGCCTGCACGGCCTTGGCAATGGTCAGGTCGATGCCCTGTTCGTCACCCAGATGGGCCAAGGCACGCACATCCTTGGGAAAACAACTGCCGCCATATCCCAGTCCGGCGAAGAGGAAGGCGTTGCCGATGCGGGAATCGGTGCCCATCCCCTTGCGAACCATTTCGATGTCGGCATCACAGGCCTCGCAGAGTTGCGATAGTTCGTTCATGAAGGATATCCGCGTCGCCAACATGGTGTTGGCGGCGTATTTCGCCAGCTCCGCGCTGGCGGGGTCCATGAACAGCAGCCGGCTGCTCTTGCGCATGAAGGGCGAGTAGAGCTGTTTCATGATCTCCATGACGGCGGGATTGGTCGTCCCGATGATCACCCTGTCGGGCTTCATGAAATCGTCTACGGCCGAGCCCTCTTTCAAGAACTCCGGATTGCTGACATAGTCGAAGGGATGGTCTGTCTTGGCAGCCATCAGGTCACGCACTTTTTGATGCGTCCCCACCGGGACGGTGCTCTTGGTGACCACGATTCGATAACCATCCATGAGTTCGGCGATCTGCTCCGCCACGGCCAGCACGGCCGAAATATCCGCGGAGCCGTCCGGAGCCGAGGGTGTGCCCACGCCGAGTACGATGACCAGAGAGTTTAAGACGGCTTCAGAGAGATCGGTGGTGAAGACCAGACGCCCGGCTGCTACGTTACGTTTGACGAGTTCCGCCAGGCCGGGCTCATAGATGGGGATCTTCCCGTGGACAAGGTCATCCATCTTGTCCTCGTCCTTGTCGACACAGGTGACATGATTGCCGCCCTCCGCCAAACAGGCCGCCGCAACCAAGCCTACATATCCAACCCCAACAACCGATACTTTCATCGCTATTCCCCAACTATCAGAATGTTAGACATGATAGAATCCTCGATACCAGGCGACAAATTTCGCAACGCCCTCTTCTATCGCCGTATTCGGCTGGTAGCTTAGGTCCTCCACCAGGTCTGACACATCGGCCCAGGTGGCAGGTACATCCCCCGGTTGCATGGGCAGCATGTTCTTCTGAGCCTTGCGCCCAAGCGCCTGTTCGATGGCCTCAATGAACTTCGAGAGTTGAACCGGACTACTGTTACCAATATTGTAGAGCTTATAGGGCGCCTTCGATCGGGAGGGATCGGGTGTTTGGCCCGACCAGGCCGCATCCCCCTGCGGTGGCGCGTCGATGACACGCACGACCCCTTCAACGATGTCATCGATGTAGGTGAAATCACGCCGCATGTCCCCATGATTGAAGACATCGATGGGTCGCCCCTCCAGGATGGCCTTGGTGAAGAGAAAGAGGGCCATGTCCGG
This sequence comes from Planctomycetota bacterium, assembly GCA_022567055.1. Lineage (GTDB taxonomy): Bacteria > Planctomycetota > Phycisphaerae > Sedimentisphaerales > Anaerobacaceae > JAIPFM01. The sequence goes on along the minus strand of JADFHU010000563.1, from coordinate 494 downwards.
TCTGCCCCAGGGACCGTAGACCGTGAAGAAACGCAGACCCGTGGTGGGCAATTGGTATAGATGACTGTAGCAGTGGGCCATCAGTTCATTCGATTTCTTGCTCGCGGCGTAGAGACTGAGGGGATGATCGACATTGCTGCGGGTCGAGAAGGGCATGGCTTCGTTCAGACCATACACGCTGGAACTGCTGGCGTAGGCCAGATGCCCCACTTCGTGATGCCGGCAACACTCGAGAACATTGAGAAAACCGACAATATTGGCGTCCACGTAGGCATGTGGGTTTTCCAAGCTATACCGTACGCCCGCCTGGGCGGCCAGATGGCACACTTTGTCAAATCGCTCCGAGCGGAAGAGCCCATCCATCCCCTCTCGATCCTGCAGATTCAGCTTGATGAAACGATAGTTGGGAAATGTCCGGCTCTGTACGAGGGTGCCCGCGCCGATCGCCTCTTCCGCTATCCCGGTCTCGCAAAGCCGGCCCAGCTTCAGCCGGA
>JADFHU010000562.1 GCA_022567055.1 Planctomycetota bacterium | reverse complement strand
TCGTCTAGGTCTGGGGCTGGGAAGCGCGGCCTTAAGCCATCTACTAAACCGTGATGCGCTGGGGACGACGCCTGCTGACCGGGGCGTCCTGGGGCATCCGCATGCCGCGCCCCAGGCGAAACGGGTCATCTATCTGTTTCAGGCGGGCGCCCCCTCGCAGATAGACCTCTTCGACCACAAGCCCCTCCTCAAGGAATGGCACGGCCGCGAGCTGCCGGCCTCGGTTCGTATGGGACAGCGGCTCACGGCGATGTCCGGCAATCAGACCAGTCTGCCGCTGGTCGGTTCTCCCTATGCCTTTGCTCAACACGGGCAGAGCGGCGCCTGGCTGAGTGAACTCTTACCGCATACGGCTGAGCTGGCCGATGATCTCTGCTTCGTCAAGACCCTGTATACCGAGGCGATCAACCACGGTCCCGCCGTCACCTTCATGCAGACGGGCTCTCAGTTTCCGGGACGACCCGGCATGGGGGCCTGGCTGAGTTACGGGCTGGGCAGCGCCAATGACAACCTGCCCTCCTTCGTAGTGCTGGTGACCAAGGACAAAGGGGGACAGCCTCTGGTCTCTCGCCTGTGGGGCAGCGGATTTCTTTCCTCGAGGCATCAGGGGGTACGCTTCCGCTCGGGCAAGGATCCCGTGCTCTACTTGACCAACCCCATGGGGCTGAATCAGCAAGACCGGCGCAACATGCTGGACCACCTGAAGGCCCTCCACGAGATTCAATTGGAAAAAACGCCCGACCCCGAGATCGAAAGCCGCATTGCCCAGTACGAGTTGGCCTTCCGCATGCAGCGTTCCATTCCGGAGGTGGCCGACATCTCTGCGGAACCCGAGTCAGTGCTCAAGGCCTATGGTGAGGACGTCCGCAAGCCGGGGACCTACGCGGCGAACTGTTTGCTGGCCCGCCGCCTCGCCGAGCGGGGCGTGCGTTTTATTCAGCTCTACCACCAGGGTTGGGATCATCACGGCAGTCTGCCCAAGGCCCTGCCGAAACAGTGTCGCGAGACGGATCAGGCCTCCGCGGCACTGGTGCAGGATCTCAAGCAGCGGGGGATGCTGGACGACACCCTAGTCGTCTGGGAGGCGAGTTCGGCCGAACCAACTACTGCCAGGGTAAGTTGACGGCGAAGAACTTTGGACGCGATCATCATCCCAAGTGCTTTACGCTCTGGATGGCCGGTGGCGGCGTGAAGCCAGGTATCAGCTACGGGCAAACCGACGACTTTGGCTACAACATCGCGGAAAAGGGCGTGCACGTGCACGATTTCCAGGCGACGCTCTTGCATCTGTTGGGCATCGATCACGAGCAGTTGACCTACAAGTTCCAGGGACGCCGCTTTCGCCTGACCGATGTGCATGGTCGGGTGGTGAAGGACATTTTGGCCTAGCCCCAATCTCACTCGGTTTGTGCCGCCAGACGATTTTGGTTACAATACCGACCATGGTTATGTGTAGGTGGAAAACCGAATGCCCCTGTTTTGGGTGGTCATTCTTGTTGTGGCTGGGCGTGATTCACTGTGTCGTCTGGTTCCCGCTGACCTTGGTGATCGCCGGCGAGTCCACCCCGACCTTTAATCGCGACATCCGTCCCATCCTGTCGGACAACTGTTTTGCCTGTCATGGCCGCGATGCGAGGACCCGCGAGGCGGATCTTCGGCTCGATCTGGAGCAGGGGGCCAAGGCCGAGCGGGATGGCAAGCCGGCCATCCTGCCGGGGGCGCCTGAGCGCAGCGCCCTCTATCGCCGGATCAACAGCAAGAAGGCATCGTTCGTGATGCCTCCTCCCGAATCCAATAAGTCGCTCACACCCGATGAAATCAAACTCATTGCCCTTTGGATCGAAGCGGGCGCGCCCTGGGAGGATCACTGGTCCTTCACGCCCGTGACCCGGCCCGCCCTGCCCGAGGTGGCCCAGACGCAGTGGCCCGCCAACCCGGTGGATGATTTCATCCTGGAGCGGCTCGAACGGGAGGGGCTTCGACCGGCCCCTGCGGAAAACAAGATGACGCTGCTGCGCCGGGTGACCTTTGACCTGACGGGCTTGCCCCCCTCCCTCGAGGAGATGGATGCCTTCCTCGGCGATGAATCCCCCCAGGCCTTTGCGGCGCTTGTGGATCGTCTGTTGGCAAGCAAACGCTACGGCGAACACATGGGTCGCTATTGGTTGGATGCGGTGCGCTACGCCGATACGCACGGCCTGCACCTGGACAACTATCGGGAGATGTGGCCCTACCGTGACTGGGTTGTCCGCGCATTCAACGAGAACAAGCCCTTTGATGAGTTCGTCGTCGAGCAGTTGGCCGGAGATCTCTTGCCAGACGCCAGCCTTGAGCAATTGGTCGCCACCGGCCACAATCGCTGCAATGTGACGACCAATGAGGGCGGGTCCATCAAGGAAGAAGTCTATGTACGCAATGTCGTGGATCGGGTCGTGACCCTGGGGACGGTCTACATGGGTCTGACCTTGGACTGTACCCGCTGTCACGATCACAAATTCGATCCCCTCAACATGGATGACTTCTACTCGCTCTTCGCCTATTTCAATAGCATCGATGGCGATCCACTCGATGGCAATCGGAAAGACCACGCGCCGATTCTCAAGATACCCGATGCCCATCAGGCCGAGCAGTTGGCCAAGTATGATGCACGCGTGGGGACACTGACGCAGAGGATGCGCGATCCTTGGCCTGCCATTGACGCCCTGCAGGAGACCTGGGAGGCAGATATGGTCGCGAAAGAAAATGCCGAACAGGCAGATGCGGAGGCCGAGAGCGAGGACAGCACCCTAGTCCTGGGAGACTGGTACGTGGTGGGACCCTTCAGTGACAATCGACGCTACCTGAACAAGCGCAACCATGGGCCCCAGGGGCGACCGGTACGATTGGACGAAACATTTACCCTGGCCACGGAAGAGGTCGTGAGCTGGAAGAAACGTCCGGACTGGAAAGATGGCAAGGTTCATACCGATCTGCCCGGACAGACGGCGGCGAACTTTCTCTACCGAACCATTACCTCGCCCAAGGCGCAGAACGTCACAGTCTCCCTGGGAAGCGATGATGGCATTATCGTCTACCTCAACGAAAAGAAGCTCTTGGCCAAGGATGTGTCACGGGGGGTCGCACCGGATCAGGAAAAACTTGACCTGACACTCCAAGAGGGGACCAATCACCTCTTGTTGAAGATCATGAACTTCGGCGGCGCCACGGGCTTCTACTTTGCCTTGACGTCGGGTGAAACCGCGATTCCCGATGATGTCCTGGTGATCGCCAGGGCCGATAAGGCCCAGCGGGACCCCGAGGCCCAGGCTAAGCTGGTAGAATTCTTTAGAAGCAAGGTCGCCGTCTCGGAGGAGCTGGAAGCGCTTCGCAGCGAATTGGCGACCGTGCGGGAAAAACGAGCCGAGGTGGACCGAGGCATTCCCACGACCTTGATCTGGCGCGAGGCCAAGAAGCTCAAGCCCGCCCACAAACTCAAGCGGGGCGAATACGATCAGAAGGGTGATGAAGTGACCCGTCGTACGCCTCTGTTCCTGCCGCCCATGGATGCGAACGCGCCCGATGACCGTCTGGGCCTGGCCCGCTGGTTGGTCGATCCCCGGCATCCCTTGACGTCACGCGTGACCGTCAACCGGCTTTGGCAGCAGCTCTTTGGTACCGGGCTCGTCAAAACGGCCGAGGACTTTGGCACCCAAGGAGAGCGACCCAGCCATCCGGCACTGCTCGATTGGCTGGCGGCGGAGTTTGTGCAGGGCGGCTGGGATGTCAAGGCCATGATGAAGCTGTTGGTGACCTCTGCGACCTACCGTCAGAGTTCAGCCCTATCGCCGCGGCTCATCGAGCGGGATCCCGAGAACCGGCTCTTGGCACGCGGTCCCCGATTTCGGCTGGATGGTGAGATGCTGCGGGATCAGGCCCTCTTCCTGGGCGGTCTGCTCTCGGAGAAGATGGGTGGGCCTTCGGTGAAGCCCCCCCAACCGGACGGATTGTGGTTCGCCGTGGGATACAGCGGTTCCAACACGGTCCGATTTGTCGCCGATACCGAACACGATCAGATCCATCGCCGCGCGTTGTACACCTTCATCAAGCGAACCTCACCTCCCCCGCAGATGAACACCTTCGATGGGCCTTCGCGGGAGGCGAGTTGTGTGCGGCGTGAGCGAACGAATACCCCTCTGCAGGCCCTTCTGCTCTTTAACGATCCTCAGTATGTTGAAGCGGCCAAGGGCTTGGCCCGGCGGGTCCTGGTATCGGGCGGCGATACCGTTGGAGCGCGGGCGGGCCATATGTTCCGACTCTGCACGGG
>JADFHU010000561.1 GCA_022567055.1 Planctomycetota bacterium | reverse complement strand
CTTTATTATGTCAGGCTGGGGGAATTTGCAACAAAAAAACCTCAGATACTTAATATTTCTATCCATAGGGCCGATAGGCACCAAAGCGTTTCTCTGAAGGGCTGGGGCGGATAGCAGTCCAGGCCTTGAAATCGGCATGACCGGCTGAGAGATGCGTCGCGAGCCCAAGCGTCAACGTCTCACGCTACGGGTAGATTGCTCTAGTCTGATAATGTCTGTCGTGGAGATGAAAAGATGCGACCTTCATCACGTGAAGAGGATCCGTTTGCAGCAGAGACACAAGAAAAGGACTTCATCGCAGTGGCTGTTGTCGATGATTTGGATCAGGCCAGAAACTACAAGCAATTACTAGAGGACAATGACATTCCAGCGGAACTTAAGGTGGCGGACGAGGCGGACGAGGAACCATCCATCTCAGTGGTCGTTCCTGAAGAGTACCTTGATGAAGCGCACATCGTCATCGAATCCGAGAATGTCTATGAAGACTACTTTGACATGACACTGGATGACGATCTCGACGACTACAGTGACGTCGGCGACGAGGACTACTGAGGGGGCGTCTCGGTGGGCTGGACGCATTTACACAGAGACGTTGATCCGACCCAATGGCGGGCACACTCGTTTGGGCCCGGGTGATCGGCGTGAGATCAATAAGGATGGATTCAAATGGGCGATCAAGTCAAAGAAGAGAAGAGAAAAAACCAAGAGAGGCGTGAAGTCGTAGACCGTCGGCTGGGTCTGGATCGTAGGCGTGGTCCCGGACGCCGCCGTAGCGACGACAGAAAGTCGGCAGAGGAAGGCAACATGTCGGACGAGCAGTTCGACTTTCTGATGGCCATCGACCACTATAAGCGAGTCAACGGTCGGCCCTTTCCAACCTGGACGGAGGTGCTGGAGGTCATCAAGGCCATCGGCTATCGCAAAGTGGAAGAATCCGAACTGTCGCTATGCGACTCTGAAGAAGTGTTGGGTCGTTCCGGTTCTTAGGCACTCAATGATCGGTCTTGCCCGAGTGCCGATGCCTCTATAGAATGCCATCTGAGGGACGGATTCAGGCAGGTTTGACATGGACATCAAGCACAAGCGGGTCGCGGTCATATCGCCGGTCGCCTGGCGAACGCCACCCCGAGCCTATGGGGCCTGGGAGACCGTGGCCAGCAACATCACGGAAGGATTGGTCCGCAGAGGCTGGAGCAATGTAACCCTATATGCCACCGGCGACTCCCAAACGGCCGCCGAGTTGAAATTCTGTGTGGACAGGGGGTATGAAGAGGATGGATTGGCTCGATTGCCGCAGGTGTCAACGGTCCTGCATATCTCGCAAGTGATGGAACAGGCCGATCAGTATGACCTGATCCACAACAACTTTGATTATGTCCCATTGACGTACTCCCGCCTGATCAAAACCCCCATTTTGACGACTATTCATGGCTTCTCCGATCCTGACCTCCTCAGGGTCTACCACAAGTACAGAGACTCTTTTTATGTCTCCATCAGCGATTCGGATCGAGACCCCGGCTTGCGCTATTTGGCGACAGTCTACAATGGTATCGATATTGACGCGTTCACGTTCAGGGAAGAGCCGGGGGAATTCCTGGTCTGCTATGGCAGGATTCACCCGGACAAGGGCGTTCATTTGGCGATTCAAGTGGCCAGACAGAGTCGCAGGCCTCTGATTATTGCTGGCATCATCCAAGACCAAGGCTACTTTGACGAGTCCATTGGGCCCCATCTTGACGGAGAGTCGATGCGTTATATCGGTCCGGTCAATCCTGAACAGCGGGACGGCCTGCTTGGAAGCGCCTTTGCCGTCCTCCATCTGAATACCATTCCCGAGCGTTTTGGCTTGGTCTTGGTGGAGTCGATGGCTGCCGGTGTGCCGGTCATTGCCATGGATTTGGGGTCTTGCGCAGAAATCGTGAAAGATGGAGAAACCGGATTCCTGGTCAACGATGTGTCCGAGGCCGTGACCGCCGTGACTGAGATTGGCCAGTTGAATCGTGCTAGCTGTCGGCGACACGTGCAGGACAATTTTACCATCGACCATATGGTATCGGCCTATGAACGGGTCTATGAACAAATTTTCGCCCGTACCCAGCCGGGCGAGGGATGAACCTGCGGCATGCCGCTAACCTTCCTTCTAATGAACGCACAGGCCAATCGCAGCCACGAGCGCTAGCAAGCGCACGATAAGAGCGAAGACCGCTTCGGGTAACCGGTTGGCCAGAAGGATGCCCATCGCAGCGCCAACGATGATGCAGGGAAGGAGGCTGAGATTTGTGAGGAAGGACTGCATCGTAATGAGACCCTGCCCCTGGCTGAACGGGATCTTGGAGAGATTGAGAATCCAGAAAAACCAGGCTTGGGTTCCGATAAACTCTCTCTTTTGAAAGCGCATCGCCACCAGGTAGATGATCATAATGGGCCCGGCGGCATTGGCCAGCATGCTGGTGGAGCCGGCCAAGATGCCAATGAGGGCTGCGAACAGCCAGTGCTTGGGGATACTTTCATCGGACACTAGCCTCTCTCGGAGCCAAGATCCGGCAGTCAATACGAGAACCAAGACCCCAATCATCGGCTTGAGTTGGTCGTTCGTGATATGTTCCATCCCCTGGGCACCGGCGATCACACCCGCCCATGTCCAGGGCAGGAGACGCCCCAGCTGCCTCCAGTTGACATGCCGGCGCCAGTAGAGGATCGCGATTATGTCGGCCATCGCCAACATAGGCAGGACGAAGCCTGTCGATTCTCTGGCGGGGAGCATGAGGGCCATGAGAGGGACGATAAGGATGCCGCCACCTGGCAGGCCCGTCTTGGTCATGCCGATGAATGTCGCCCCTACGATGGCGAGACTCCACTGGAACTGAGTAAAATCTAGCATCATGTGTCCTGTAATGATGAGTGCAGTCGAGGGAAACCGGAAAACAGGCCGCTCGTCTTCGACCCCTAGGCTCCATTCGGCCCGCGCTCATGGCCTAGGGTAGACCCGAGGGGAAGGCATGCGGGGTGCTAAGACAGACCCTAGCGTATCCGACGGGTCAGACGGGCGTCCAGTACAAATATGCAGCATCCGGGATGTCAGGAAAGCGGATAGATTTGGCAGCTTGCGACTCCCCCATTGAGTTGACCCGGCCCGCTGCCGAGGCCTGAGCCGAGAGGATGATTGTTGCCGACATTCGGCACATGCTTCCTTCGATGCCCGGGGAGGGGATTGGTTGGGCACCACACCATTCTTCAGCATGCCCGATCACCTTTGGCCCCAGACGCTACCGGAATTATGCCTTCGCCGAATCCCTGCGCCGCGCTGGCTGCGAAAAAAAATGATCCCGCCTCCTTTCAGTGCGCTACGGCAGAGACTAAAAAAGACGCTTTTTTCCAGGTTTTTCCCCTTAAATCGAGTTTTTGCTGAAGTGTGCTAGCCGATTATCACGAAAATAAGGTGTCAAGATCTTTCTTTATTTATTTGCCTAACGAGTGGAAGGTCGGTTATAGTATTCGCCTCATGGAGTGTGCTTGTTTTTCTCTCAGGAGCATGCGTCATATGAATTCTAAGAAGAGAGAGTAAGATGTTGTGTGGTCTGTAAGATGGCCAAGGAGAAGTACTAGTGAGTTCAGGCACTGTAAAATGGTTCAATGCGACTAAGGGATTTGGTTTTATCACCCCGGATGATGGTGGCGATGATCTATTCGTCCATCACTCGGAGATCAAGATGGATGGTTATGCATCACTCGATGAAGGCCAGAAGGTTGACTTCGAAATTGGCGAAGGTCGAAAAGGGCCTTGCGCTACCAACGTAGTACCCAGCTGAGCAGTCTCCAAGGATCACAAATGATAGGCCCTGTCGTTAGACAGGGCCTTTTTGTGCATTTCTGTCGATCGGGCTTTTCTTAAGACTTGTCTAAGATTGGGATACAGTGTTTCCCCCATCGTCGGGGCGCTGTTCGTGGGGGATGATCCTTGACTTGGGCGGAGAAGTTCTGTGGCCGCTCCCACCGTGCGGGTGTGAGCCTATGGCCGAAAAGTCCAGACGGCATCTTATCCTGGGGGCCGGTCTGCGCGGATGGCTGAGCAGAACAAGCTCGAACTTGCCCGTTTCAAAGCTTCTGGGTGTTGTAGATGGCCCCGTAGGACTTATTGCCGACGATGTGCTGCATGATATCTGTTCGGCTGATGATCCCCACCAGTTTCCCTTGATCCAGGATGGGTACCCGACGGAATTCCTCTCGCACCAACACATCGCAGATGTCACAGAGATCGTCGTGGGTGGTGAAGCTGACGACCTCCTTTGTCATGAGGTCGCGGGCCACCA
>JADFHU010000560.1 GCA_022567055.1 Planctomycetota bacterium | reverse complement strand
AATAAACGTCCCCAACTGACTATACAGTTTGGCCGCGTCGAAAAACGTCAGGCTGTCCGTCGGTGTCGGCAGCTTGCCGAAGGCCTGTTGGAAGCGCGGCGTAGACGCCAGCGTCGTTCCGGATTGCCCCTGCAACATGGCCAACACCTGCTCGGGCATGGTCGCGCCGAAACCAATCCGCAGCGTGTGCTTGTGGAGGGCCAGGGTGAATTCGACTGGGAAGGGCACGTTGGCATAGCCTAGTTTGTGGATGACGGTGTCGCCCTGATCGTCCTCGGTGAGCGTCAATTCGTCGCCACCGAAGCCGGCCATCGTCTTGAGAAACGCGCTGAGACCGTCGAAATCGCTCTTGACCTTGTCGGCCGGCGGCACCATCAGCATCACGAATTGTGGAAACGGAAACTCGAGTTTCATCGCGAATGCGAACTCGCGCTCCCAAAGCGTGGACCACTCCACACCGGCCAGCAAGTCGCTGACCTGCCGCCAATGATTCTCGAAATCCTCAACCGCGCCTTCACCTTGGGCGGCGTTCATGGCGGTGATCATCTTCTTGATGTCGCGCTCGAAATGCGCCTCCTCGACCGCCTTCCAGACCCGCGCCCACTGCTGTTTCAGAAAGGCCTGCCCGTCGTGTCCGCGGGCGTGAACCACGAGAAACGCATCGGCCGGAATCGCCCGCGTGAGCTTGAATTCGTCCAGCTTGCCCGCCAGAGCGGTCGTCTGGGTCTATTCGATCCTGTCACGAGTCAAACGCTGAAAGAGACGGTCTCAATGTACCCGCTCCCGGCCACGGAGGATGCCCAACAGCGTGCGATGGTGCCGGCGGATATCAATGGGGATGGTCTGACGGACATGGTCGTCACGAATCCCGTACGGGCTCAGTTTCTGGTCTTCCAAGGCCGGGCGGGGAAGGGATTGATGTCGGCCCAGGTTTTCCCCGGACTGAAAGACATGTCCAAGGTGTGCGTGGGACGGCTGGGGGACAAGACCCGCGATACCCTCATCGTGCTGAGCTACGAAGAGAAACTCATCGCTCAAAGTCGCTACCAACAGGGCCGCTTGCAGTTCCCGCAGGCCCTCGAGATCGCCGGCGAGCCCCAAACGATGGCGCTGGCAGACATCAACGGGGATGCTACGTTGGACCTGATCTATGTGTCAAAGGATCGCGATGACATCTACAGCCTGCGGATCCTGCTTCACGTGGGCACGCCACAGGCCGAGGAAGGCCCCATCGTGGAACTCGAGGAGATCGAAGAGCGTCCGGTCAATCTCATTGTCTGTGATATCGATCACAACGGGCTGGAAGATGTGATGGTCGTGCGCGAATTCGACCCCTTGATGTTGATTCGACAGATGAGTCCAGGCGTTTTCGAGCATCAGTCGGAGGAAGACATCCATCTCGGGTTTGTCAGTGACATCGAGTCGCGTTCTCTCTCGGTGGGGTCTTCTGGATCCGAGGGCAGGCCGGCGCTGCTGGCTGCCCTGGGGAATTTTGTCAGGTCCATCTATTTTAATCCCCAAGGGGGCTGGCAGGTCATTGATCAGTACCAAAGCCCGGTCGGGCAAAGCGACGTCCGTCTGGCGACCTCTTTTCAAGCGACGCCCCAGGCCACCCTGGACCTGGTGACCTATGACGATACGGCAGGCCTCCTGGCCTTCTCCAAACGGCAAGAGGGAGGGGCCTACCGACATAGCAAGGACATCAAGCTGCCCGCGGCCACCGTGCGTCATATCCACTCGGGGACCTTTTCCGACCCGGTGGCGCGGAGCCTGATGCTCTGTTGCGACAAGGCCCTCATGATGGTCGATTTCGCTCGGTCCGAGTTTTCGATTCAGCAGACGGCCGCGTTTGAGCCCACCATCAAGCGGGGGCGGCTGGGTCCATTTGCGGCGGGGGATGTCAACGGCGATGGCAAGCAGGACCTCGTCCTCATCGAACAGAACCGCCACCACATACAGATTCTGTCGACCCAGGCGAGCGGCCAACTCGTTGAGCGCTACACCTTCAAGGTCTTCGAAGACCACCGTGGCGTCGAAGGCCAGCGTTTGCGGGGACGCAATCGAAACAGCGGTCAGCCCCGGGCGATCACGCTGGGAGATGTCACGGGAGACGGGAAGACGGACCTCATCGTGCAAGTCCACGATCGAATCATCGTCTATCCGCAGGACTAAGTCTAAGTCACAAAGTGACCGCTAGATACTCGGTCGTCTCCGAGAACGCCGCGTTGCCCTCATAGGCTGCCGGCAAGATGAAGCAGTCCCCTCCGCGAAAGTCAAGCGTCTCCGAGGTCGTCTGCGTAAAGCGGCCTGCTCCGCTAATAAAGAGAAAGATCTGCATGACACCGGGTGAGAGGGAGGCCTGCGTGCCGCCTGCCCCATAGTGCTTGTCCACCTTGAAATAGTCACAGTCCACCAGGCGCCCCTGGGTCGTGACTTCGAGGTCGGCAGGCCTGTCAAAGTGGATGCACTCCAGCGACGCTTCGACGTGGAGTTCCCGAGCCTTACCTTCGGCATCCACGCGGTTCCAATCGAAGACCCGATAGGTGGTGTCGGAGGGCTGTTGGATCTCGGCGATCAACAGGCCGGGCCCAATGGCGTGGAGGGTGCCGGTGGGCAGGAAATAGCACTGTCCGGGTTCGACGCGGATACTGATGAGCAGATCCGCCACGGTTCCCCGCGCGAGGGCGGCTTTCAGGTCTTTGCGGGTGACGCCTGCTGCCAGTCCCCGATAGATGGTGCTACCGGGTTCCGCGTCTATGATGTACCAACATTCGGTCTTGGGATCTCCGCGGCCCATGCGCCGGCAGGCATTCGTATCGGGATGCACCTGCACGCTCAGAACATCCTGGGCATCCAGCAGCTTGACGAGGACGGGGAAGGGGCTGGGAAAACTTGGCCTGCCCGTGATCCGCTCGCCGTAGCGGTCGACCACGTCAGCGATAGCATGACCGGCCAGTGCACCGTTCGCGACGATCGACTTGTCATGGGGGAGGTCGACCAGTTCCCAGCTTTCACCGATACGGGTCTGCGGTGGCAGGGCTTTGGCAAACCGCGTCGCCAATCGGGTGCCACCCCATATCCGTTCTTTGAAGATCGGCTTGAGTTTCAGGGGGTAGAAAATCACAGGGGAATTGTAGCCGTGGCTCAGGGCTCGCTCAAGGATAAGTGCCCAACTTATGAGGGCGATAGACTGCCCAAGAGGGGGGTGCTATAGCACGTTTAGAGTTCTTGACAGTAGCTGTCCCTCGCCGGACAATGCGGCCCATGCCGAAAAAACAGGATATTATCAGTCATTTCTCCGCTATCGCCCGGCGCTACGATTTTGTGAATCATCTCCTCAGTGCGAACATCGATCGCAGCTGGCGCCGAAAGTTGGTGCGCTTGTCCGGGATTCAACCGGGTGAGCGCGTCGTCGACATTTGCACGGGGACCTGTGACATTCTGCTGGATTTCTACCGAGTGCGCGCAGACTGTGCGTATGTGGGTGCGGATGTGACTCAGGCGATGCTCGACATTGGCGAAGAGAAGCTGCGATCCGTCGGGGCCCTGGCCCAGACGCGTTTGATTCTGGCCGACGCGCTGGCCCTGCCCCTGGAGAGTCGGTCCTTTGACATCGCGGCCATGGGCTTTGGCCTACGAAATCTAGAAGACCCCCTGCGCGGCATCGAGGAGATGGCGCGGATCCTGAAGCCCGGAGGGCGAGCCCTGATCCTGGAATTCTCACCGACCCAGCCGGGGTTTTTGGGACGCCTCTACTCCTGGTACCTTAATGCCTTGATTCCCAAACTGGGTGGCATTATAACGGGCTCCACATTAGCCTACGAGCATTTGTCCCGGTCTATTCAGGGCTTCTTCGAGCCTGAGGCACTGTTGCGGGCCATGGAAGCAAAGGGCTTCAAGGAGATTCGGGCAGTCCCCCTCTTTGGCAAGATTGCCTACATTTATGTCGGAATCAAAGACTAGTCGGTTTTGGGCGGGTATTCGGGATCGGTTGCGGACGCAGTTAGACGGGTTGGATTTCGAAGGCGGGCGGGAGCTTGCCCGACTTCAGGTGGATGTGACAGGCACGGATCCTTGGGTGTGGCTCAAAGGACAGGGGCAGAAGGACAAGGTCTATTGGCAGAGTCGCGATGGTCGCCGGGAGAGCGCCGGTCTGGGGTTGGCGTGCCTGATCGACTCGACCACCCACCCGAATCTAGGAGAGGCGCTCGAGGCCATCCGTCGCCAGATCGAGGCGTCGGATGGCGACCTGCGCTACTACGGCGGCGTCGCGTTTAATCCCGGCGAAGAGCAGTCTGGTTCGTGGAAAGAGT
>JADFHU010000559.1 GCA_022567055.1 Planctomycetota bacterium | reverse complement strand
GAACTTTGAAACCTGCCAACGTGGCGAATGTGGGCAGGAAGTCGATGGTCGCAAAGATGGCGTCGGAGACTCTGTTCTCCGGCACTTCGCCCGGCCAACGAACGATGCAGGTGGCCCTGGAGCCGGCTTCATAGCAGGAGCCTTTGCCGGCACGTAGCGGACCGGCGTCGCCCCAAAAAACAGATCCTTCGGGATGGCCTTTCTTCTTGTCCGTGTAAGCGGGTTGATTCCAGGGGCCGTTGTCGGTCGTATAGATGACAAGCGTATTCTCTCGCAGACCAAGATCATCGACGACATCAAGCAGACGCCCGGTATGGTAATCGAACTCCTCCACGACGTCGCCATAGAGTCCGCCCCGAGAAGTGCCCTTGAACTCCGGCGAGGCGTCGATGATGGTATGCAACATCGTGTGCGCGATGTAGAGGACGAATGGCCTTTTCGGATCACGCTTGTTCTGCAAGTAGTCAATCGCTTTGTCGGTATAGAGATGAATCAGGCTTCCCATGTTGCTCGTGCTGCCGGCGGGTTCGTTGTTCTCATGAAACTTCACACGGCCGCCGTCGTTCGCGCCGAGTGTTCCAAAGTAGGTGTCGAACCCCTGGGCGTTGGGCATGCGGTCAATGATCGGCTTTCGGTTCGAAACATCCCATTTTCCGATGCAGGCCGTTTGATATCCGATCTCCTTCATCAGCTCGGCAAACGTTATTTCATCGGCCGGCATACCCCAACCTTTGCTTCGTACAGGGTATCGACCCGTGAGCAGCGCCGAACGCGAAGGGCCGCAGACATGCTGCGCGTAGAAGTTTGTGAACCTCATCCCCTCCTGTGCCAACTGATCCATTCTAGGCGTCTTATTCGTTTTCGACCCATAGCACCCCAGGTCTGCATACCCCTGATCATCCGTAAATATGATCAGGATGTTGGGTCGCCTCGCATCGCTCTGCGCAAAAAGCGCCTGACAATTCAGTGCAAGCAGCGCTATTATTCCCAGGTAGAGTGTTTTGCTGTATGAACAGATCGGTTTTCTGCTGCGCATTTGAAATCTCCTTTCAGAGTTGGGATCGCTAAGAAATGATTTGCACAAAGTAGCCCGGTAGTTAGAATCAGCCAGTTCACTAGGTTCTGTCTGAAAACTCCGTCGTCAGGCCCGAGAGCGAGCGGTTTGTCGCCTGGCAAAGACGGCGAAGCAGGCGATGTTGGTTCTATCGTCGATGCAGCCGGATGCAGACAGACGGAAAACAAGCCGCTCGAAGCCAGATGGGGTTTCAGACAGATCCTAACCCCTTACCGGAGACCTACCAGATGCGCAATATGATCGTTTTTCTACTCCTGTTCCTTACATTATGCTTGGGACAATCCCCATCTCTCACGGCCGCCGAACGCCCACCCGTGGTGAGCACGTCAAAACCGAACGTTCTCCTGATTGGCATCGATGACCTCAACGACTGGATCGGCTGTCTCGGCGGTCACCCGCAGGCCAAGACCCCCCATCTCGATGCCCTGGCCAGACGCGGGGTTCTCTTTCACAACGCCCATTGCCAGTCCCCGGTCTGCAACCCCTCGCGGGCCAGCCTGATGACCTCCCTCTATCCGGAGAGCAGTGGAATCTACTTCCTCAACCCGGCGATCGCCGCCTCAGCGGTCGCCAAGGCATCCATCACCCTGCCCAAGCGCTTCGAGCAGGAAGG
The DNA here is from genome assembly GCA_022567055.1 of Planctomycetota bacterium. Classification (GTDB taxonomy): domain Bacteria; phylum Planctomycetota; class Phycisphaerae; order Sedimentisphaerales; family Anaerobacaceae; genus JAIPFM01. Next base: position 2,630 of record JADFHU010000559.1, on the reverse strand, counting down.
ATACCACGTCACCGCCGCCGGCAAGCTATTTCACAGCAGAGAGAACGCGCTCTATTTCAAGCACTACGCCGGAAGCAAAGGAGGCTTCGGGCCGAAGCCGCAGCAAAAGATCAGCCAACCCCACGGACACCCGCTCTGGGACTGGGGCGCCTTCCCGGATTCCAACGAAAAGATGCCCGACTATCAACTCGCGGCGTGGGCCGCCAATGAATTGAAATCGCTCAAAACAGACCAACCCTTCTTTCTAGCGGTCGGCTTCTATCGCCCTCACGTCCCCATGTACGCCCCGCAAGAGTGGTTCGATCTCCACCCGCTCGATCAGGTCCAGCTCCCCCAGGTCAAAGGCGATGATCTTGCCGACCTCAGCGACTATGCCATCAACATCACTCGCCTCGAGCACGTCGCCCCGACACAGAGGTGGATCGAGGAAAGCGGCGAGTGGCAGCACGCCGTGCAATCTTATCTGGCCTCGGTCAGTTTTGTCGACGCCTGCGTCGGCACGGTCCTCAACGCGCTCGATGCAAGCCCGCACCGGGACAACACCATCATCGTCATGTTCTCCGATCACGGCTTCCACCTGGGGGAAAAAGACCGCTGGGCCAAACGTTCCCTCTGGGAGGATGGCACGCGGGTCCCCGTCATCATCGTGGCGCCCGGCCTCACGATCGGCCAGCACTGCCAAAAACCGATCGAGTTGATCGACCTCTACCCGACGCTCCTCGACCTCGTCGGTCTGGATCCCGATCCCAGGCACGAGGGACAGTCGCTCAAGCCCCTGTTAAAGGACCCGAAGGCCCCTTGGCCCCACCTGGCCCGCACCAGCTTCGGCCCGGGCAATGTCGCGCTTCGCTCGGAGCGCTATCGCTACATTCGCTATGTCGACGGGTCCGAGGAATTCTACGACCATCAGCATGATCCCCATGAATGGACCAACCTCGCCGGCATGCCCGAGATGCAGGCCTTGGTGAAACAACACGCCGCACACCTCCCCAATCGTTTCGCCGCAATCCTCGGCAAAGGCTCCACCGGCCACAAATCCTACGCGGCCTCAGGGGAACCTGCCGTCCGGCATTCATTTCTCGGTGTGGGCAAAGCCAACAGAGCGGTCATCGTAGGGGAGGACGGGAGGATTCAATGGACCTTCGATATGCCTGCGAGTGACGGATGGGTGTTGCCAAACGGGAACGTGCTGCTGGCGCTTTACCCCACCACCGATTTCCCCCATGGCGGCGTCGTGGAAGTCGAACGCGAAACGAAGAAGATCGTGTTTCAATACCAAGGGCAGCAGCAAGAGATAAGCACGGTGCAAGCCTTGCCGGGTGGTAAGTTTCTCGTCGCCGAGTTGGGGCCGGAACCGCGCGCCCTCGTGATCAACCGCGACGGAGAGATCGTGAAAACGACGGCGCTTCAATGCCAGACCAACAATTTCCATATGCAAACACGTATGCTCCGCATACTTCCCAATGGCAATTACATCGCGCCGCATCTGCTCGACTTCTCGGTCAAAGAATACAACCCGGACACGGGTGAGGTCGTTCGTACCTTCGCCACGGACGATCGAGGCCGCGACAGGCACGACTGGCCCTTTACCGGCATCCGTTTGCAGGGTGGCAACACGCTCATCGCCTGCACGAACGGGAATCGCATCATCGAAGTCGATGAAGGCGGCGGGATCGTCTGGAGTGTCACGAACGAAGACCTTGGAGAAGAACTCTTCGACGATGCCTGTGGCGCCCAGAGATTACCCAACGGGAACACGGTGATTGCCAGCTATCATGCCAAAGGAGATCAGGTGAAATTGTTCGAAGTCACCCGTCAAAAGAAGGTGGTGTGGCGCTATTCGGGAATGAAGCATGGTTTCCACCATTTTCAAATCCTGACGACCAACGGAAAGCCGGTAAGGGACAACACCTGGAAATAGCACAACGCTTCGAACTCATCTCCAGCTCACTGTCGTCAGCGTGATTTCCCATCCGCGGTTGGCAGAAGGACCGGCTTGTCGCTCCATTCGGTAAGGGTCTTGCGATCCCCGGCCGGCCACCACGCGTCGATGCGCCGGGCGAGACGGGCCACCGTCTGCGGGTGCGAAGCCGCGAGATTTTCGTTCTCACCTGGATCCTGCGCCAGGTTGTAGAGCTGTGGCCGGAAATCTTGGGGCCGATATTTCATCTTGCCCTGGCGCCCGTCGTAGGTGAGCAGCAGCTTCAAGTCGCCCTCGATGATCCATCGGAAGAGCAGGGAATCCGCCGGGTTGTCGATGTCGGCGATGTCGTGGGCAAAGGCCTCGCCAAAGAGATGGTCGCGCGCGATGCTCTCACCGCTCTTCAGTGCGGGCAGGAGATTGAGGCCGGAAAAATCGTGAGGGGCCTCCGCCCCCGCGGCCGCGAGAATCGTAGGCACGATGTCGATGGACGAACAGAGCTCGGGCCGATCGGCCGCCGGAAGGGTCCCCGGCCAGCGGAAAATGATGGGCGTACGCGTGCCGCCTTCGTAGGGGCTACGTTTCGAGCGGGGCTGGTAGCCTCTTCCCTGCGGGTCCTGGATCCAGCCATTGTCGGTCACATAGACGACCAAGGTATTCTTCCCCACGCCGGCGTCGTCGATATGGTCAACATGCAGATTTCGTTTCT
>JADFHU010000558.1 GCA_022567055.1 Planctomycetota bacterium | reverse complement strand
GGGCAAAAGATTAGCGCCTCGAGGACAGCCCAAATCAGCTTGAAGGTATTCAACCATTCGCAAGACTCTCGAACATTCACTATCCGGTTGCGGCTGCCCGATGGCTTCCATACGGATCGACCGGCTCAAACTGTCACCATCCCACCGCGGAGTGAGGGGCAGGTCGGCTACAGTCTCCGCGTAAACGCAAGTACGGATCCCGGTACTTACGTGCTGACGGCCGATGTCGAATGGGGTCCGTGGGAACTGCGGCAGTGGACCGAAGCGATCATCGAGATAGAATAAACGTGTCATTCAATTTATCGAGGTATCGAAATGGCCGCTAAAGACCATTCAAGAAAAAGGGCTTCCCGAAGCCAGATCCAGTTTTCCGACACAGCCTAGTTCGTAGGCCCCGGCCAGTCCAGATGCTTGTGCAGGAATTGAAATGTGCCTTCTCCGTTGATGCTGTGTCCACCTTGGAAGAACTCGATCTCCGTACGTTCGGCAATGCCCAGTTGGGCATACAACCAGCGCACTTTTGCGTACTCGGAAGCGACCCAACGGTCGCGGCCTACTCGGTCGAGATGGCCCCTCTCGACCATGAAGGGCCGCGGCACCATCAGGTATGTCATCTCGGCATAGTCGAAGGTGTGACCGAGATTCCAGTAGGGCATTTCCCATTCGATGGTGCGCATGAAGGTAAAGGGTTGGTCCGTGGCCGCTACTTTGCGTGTCCACTGATTGAAGTCACCCGAGCAGATGGATAGACAGTACTTGTCCAGGATCGTGGGGACACGCACGGCAGTCTCACCGCCGTAGCTCAAACCATAAAATGCAATGCGTTCTCCATCAACGAAGGGGAGCGTTTCCAACCAGCGCAGAATCTGATCATGCTGGGCGATGATGAATGAGAAGAGCGTCGCCTTGACCGTGTTCGCCTTGCGATCGAGCCAACGATAACGGTCTTCCCCTCGATACAGGTTGTGCGGTGCGAATGTGACAAAGCCTCGCTCCGCCAGACGCCCCGCGAAGTTGTTGTATGCAGATTTGTTGCCATCGATGGTGTCTCGGGGGACACCATTGCGTCCATGTTGACACACGACGACGGGACGACGTTGGCCGACGGGAATGCCCTTGGGAACGACGAGGACGCCCCAGGCGAACAGATCCCCCATCACATCCAGCACCACGTCATAGGCGGTCCATTTTTCGGTATCGAGAATTCGACGTGTGCGTGGGTTCGGCGCCAGCAGCGGTGCTTCGAAACGACCCATGGCTTCGGTGTGGAATTGTCTGCGGAAGGGCGCAGCGCCGTCGACAAACTTTTCCAGGGAATGGGTATCATGACGACGTTCCGTACTCCAGCGGCCATCGGCCAGTTCGGGCATCACGTGATACAGGAAAAACCGGTCGCGCCTATGCTCCGATTCTCGCACCAGGTCTTGAACATGATTTTCAAGCTGTCGCACGGCCCGTCTCTGCCGGTCACCGGGTTTGAAGGAGCGTCGTTGCTCCTCGGGAATCTCGGTGGAGAGAGTCATGTCGGACTCAACGCCCAACCCACGGGCAAATCTCTTGAGGGCAGGGACTGAGCCGGGTCCCGTCGGATGGCCGTCGTCGTGAATCAGCGTCGGCCTCGGGAATGCTGCTACCGTGGGTATTCGATCGAATTCCCGTGACACCGAGTCAAATTCCGGCGTGTGCCATGCTCCCTTGTGTCCCGTAAGCGTTGGCACGGCGCTGAGTTCGATCACCAGTGACCGTGGCAGTATCAGTGAGGCTATTTCTGCATCTCCGAACCGGCGTAAGAGACTCCACACATTACGGTAAATCGGCTCCGCCCAGACGTTCTCGCGTGCATCAAAGTAGCCGCTAATCAACGCGGCATCGATCCGCGTATCAACGGCTGCCGCATAGAATGCAATCAGGCCACCTTCGGCATAGCCGACGACACCGACGGGTGCCTGTGTGTCTTTCCCTTTGAGCCAGTCCACTGCGGCCAGTACTTTCTGCACCTCATAGCCGATGATGTGCCTGCCCATATGGAATGCCTGCCGGTAGATCCATTCACGCTGCGTCTGATCGGATCTCCGGAGTCTCGCGTCCGCGCTTGCAAGCTTGGATCGGCTCACCAGTGTCGGTATCACCAGCTCAAACCCATGCTCGGCCAGACGGCGGGCGAACTGCCGCTGCGGATCGAGCCCGGCTGCGAGACCCATCAGTTGTTCAGGTGTCTGGTCTGCATCGGGCAGGGCGACGACATGGGCGCGGGGCCGTCGCTTGGGCTGAACGAGTAACCCCTCCCCGAAGACCCCCTCCAATACTGACCAACGCACTTGAAAGACGCGGTATGTCGTAGTCTCGGCCACCAAGGGGGGATTTGCGGCGTCACCGAAATGCTCCATGGCAACAGGCAAGCGCTCGTCCACGGCCCCGATGATGGAAAGCAGCTCCTGACGGTTCCATTTAACCGAGGCGTTGTAGGCCTGCTTCGATGAGCTGTCATAGGCCCAGAACCGTGCACGCTTTGCCCGAGCCGTCTGGATGTATTCATCGACAAACTGATGGGCGCCATCCATCAGTCTGATGGAAAGATCTTCTTCCTGCCACTCCAGCAACTTCGTGCCTGGCAGCGCCTGTAAGTCTGCCCAGGCACTCGAACACGCTGCGACAGCGAGGATGAATGGCACAACGACAGAAAGAGTCCGCTTCATCTCTGAACTCCTATGCAGGTCGTGCTAGAACGTAATACTCGATTTACCCTTGGGCAGATCGAAACAGATAACGATGCGATTCCCGTCACGCATCCATGTTCCGGGCTTCAACTTTGGCGCCATGGAGACCCTGTCCAGTGAGGTCACTCTGCCGTTGATTTGGATACGCGGCGCTGCAGGATTTCTCGCTGCTACGCGAATGGTGAACCCCGTTGTTGAAAAGGGAGCACTGATGGCAAGCCCCTCTGCAACGATTCGGAATTCTGTCAGCTCTTTTGCCGCCCAGTAGCGCGCGATTTCGCTGAGCTTCATCCAGATGGTTTCGTCGCGAAATCGTTGGTCCAAGGCCTGGACCACGCCTTTGAAATCCTCAAAGCCCTCCTTCGATCCATTGCAGTACATCCCTGCCCAGTGGCACAGCATGAGGGCCGGTTGACCTCGCTGAATCAGGTCCACCATGCGGCCTCTGCTCGCCTCGGCATCTGTGTAGCGATACCCTTCGGAGGGATTTACGCCTTGCCAGCCGCCAAACCAATCACCGGTCCCCGCGGGAATGTTGACTGTGAGTCGCACATCGTCTGTATCTGTGCCGCTCACATGCTCCAGCTTCGGCTCGGTGCTTTCGGTTCCGGTGTGAACGTATTTGAAATAATGAGGGATCTCGACGGAGAAGACGTCGCGAACCGCCTGTCCAACGGCCAAAGAGAGTTCCGACTTGACCAGGTTGCCAAACCCACCCGGCGTGGTGATGCCTTCACATGGCAGATCGCAATTCTTCAGAATCTGTAGTGCGTAGGCGATATACGCCGCCAATTCATCGACACTCTTCTTTACCTTGGGATACGAATTCTCGATGTTGGCGGGCCCGAATCCAGGGAAGGGCCGTCCTGTCTTGATGTTGATGACCCGCGTGTGCGTGATCATCTCAGGGTGAATATCCCAGTTCGGCAGCATCAGCTCACGAACGAGTTTCAGACTGTCGAGCAACTCACGTCGCGACCAGCCCGGCAACTCGCGATCGAGCCACCCCACGCAGGCCGGATTCGGGACGACGCTGTATTTACCTTTCACACCCCGTTCGGCACACCACACGCCAAATTCGCGCACGAATGCATCCGGGATTTCGCGCGGCCAGGTCTGCCAAGGTCTCTTGTATATGTCTCGGTCGGGAAAGGCCGCTCCAAACTGAGGCGTGCAGAAATGTCCCATGTTTACCAGGCAAGTCGAGTCGTCGATGATGAACGAAAGCGGCGTGCGTCCCCTTGGGTTGAGCACCTCGACATTGTCAGCTCGCTGAGCCCGCTCTGTCTGGGAGAACAGGCTGTTCGTTGTCAGGCCCAGTGTAGCGCCGGCAACCGTCCTAGTTGTTGTCCTCAAGAAATCGCGTCGTGATCTGTCCATCATGGTCGCACCATTCCTTATGTCGTGAACTCCGTATTCGGGATCCACCAAACCCAGATCTTATGCCTTACAAAAACGCCCGACTAGCACCTTGTACACTACACGCGCCACTCCCAATCGGCTAGCTGTTGTTGCAACCGATGCGCGCTGTCTGGCAGCGCTTCAATCGGGTTGATGGTCTCACTGGGGTCCTGGGAGAGATCGAAGAGGTACTCATCGAGTCGGTCG
>JADFHU010000557.1 GCA_022567055.1 Planctomycetota bacterium | reverse complement strand
CGACATCCAGCTTGAGGGAGTCGCTTCGGATCCGGGATTGCAGCAGGTGCTAAGCTGGTTTGAGGCGGAGTCCGGAACGATCACCGCGCCGATGCAGGTGTTCTCGGACAGTCCCACCGCCTCCGCAGGTCAGCATATCGGCACGGAGGACGGCATTGGCAACGAAAGCAACAATCCTCCGGCCGACGGCGTTGCGACGTATAGCTTCAACGTACCCGAGGACGGTGTGTACCGGCTTGCCATTCGTGTGATCATCACCGGTGGAAGCAACTCCTTCTGGGTCCGGATCCCGGGCACGGCGACCAATACCACGAACCATGCCAGCGGTTGGGTCCGCTTTAACGACATCTCAGACGGCGCCGCCTGGCATTGGGACGTAGTTCACAGCGATGATGACAGCCAGCAGGAGGTAGAATTCACCCTGTCTGCGGGAACCCACACCCTCGAGATTGCACGGCGTGAAGACGGCGCCTTGCTCGACGCCATTGCCGTCCTTCAGTAATGCGGTTTCCGAGCGACAATGATCAGGGGTCCGTGCCTAAGGGCACAGACGCTATGCCTATTTAAGAAACAGGTATCTGAAAGAAACCTAATGGAGGTAACGAAGATGAGACGCTTAACGATGATGTGTATCGGTTTTGTGGTCGTTAGTTTGATGTTTGCCGGACAGGGTTATGCCCTTGATCGCGATTCGATTCTCGGGATATGGCTCCTGGACGAGGGCCAAGGTGACGTGACTGCGGATGGCTCCGGAAATGGCAATGATGGCACGCTCATGGCCGGACCTAATTGGGTTGCGGGCCAGTCAGGCGATGCCTTGGGGTTCGATGGGTCATCGACTTACGTTGACTGTGGCACTGCGGAAATGCTCAATGTCGACGTGTTCTCCGTGTCATTTTGGGTCAATTTCCCAGCCACTCAAGGTTGGAACCATATGGTTTCAAGGGGTTCCCACGTCAGCAGTGGCACTCCGGGCTCAGTAAATTGGGGCGTCATGATGTACACCGGCCGGGAGTCATTCCTCTATGAAACCTACAATGACACCGGCTGGACCGCTATCGAGGTGCCGACCTCTGCCGGTGAATGGCATCATGTCGTCGCCACCTTTGACGGAACTCAAATGCAGGCCTTTCATGACGGCGAATTGGTTGGAACTCAGGGGGGGGGTGTTTTGCTTGACGAGAGTAGACCGTTTTTGATTGGTGCTAGGTCTCACACGGGCCCCCGTAGCTTCTACAATGGAAGCCTTGACGAGGTGGGCTTTTTTAGTGCCGTTCTTTCGGATGAGGACGTTCTAACGATCATGAACAACGGTCTGGGCGAATTCACGGCGGGCAAGACGGCCGCCGACCCACAACCGGCCGATCAGGACCCCGATGTGAATAGAGAGCCTGGTCTGAGCTGGACGGCCGGCACGCTCGCAGCGACCCACAATGTGTATTTCGGGACGTCCGTGGGCGATGTGTTTGATGCCACGATTGCCGATCCAAGGGGTGTCTTGGCTGCAGAGGGATTGGCCTTAGCGGACACCTCATTTGATCCGGGACGGCTGGAGTTTGGCCAGACCTATCACTGGCGCGTGGATGAAGTGAATGGGGCCCCTGACTTTGACGTTTTCCCAGGGACTGTTTGGAGCTTTACCGCAGAACCCTTTTCGATCCCGGTCACGAATGTCACGGTCACGGCCTCCAGCTCATTCGGCATTTCCCTGGCGGAAAACACCATCAACGGCTCCGGTCTGTCGGGTGATCTCCACGGCACCAACGCCGGCGACATGTGGATCAGCGGCGGTATCCCGGCCACCATCGAGTTCGCATTCGACCGGGTGTACAAGCTGCATGAGCTTTGGATCTGGAACTCCAATCAGCTCATCGAGTCCTTCGTGGGATTCGGCGCCAAGGATGTCGTCATCGAACACTCCCTGGACGGCGCGAACTGGATCGTTCTGGAAGGCGTCGGGCCCTTGGCCCAGGCAACGGGCACCGACGGCTATGCACACAACAACACCATCGATTTCGGTGGTCTGGCGGCCCAGCAAGTTCGCATCACCGTTAACAGCGTGCAGGGCATTGCCCCCCAGGCCAGCCTGAGTGAAGTGCGCTTCTTCACCATTCCCACCCTGGCAACCCGGCCCAATCCGGCGGACGGCGCGACCGGCGTTGCTCCCGATGTCGCCCTCAGTTGGGGGCGTGGCGGGCGGGATGCGGGCCTACACGAGGTTTACCTTGGCACCGATGCCGATAGTATGACGCTGGCAGAGAGCGTCACCGGCGGCAGCCTAGAGTCGTCGTCAATGGACCTGGAATTGGGCCAGAGCTACACCTGGCGGGTCGACGAGGTCAATGACACCATGGATCCCAGCACCTGGACGGGTGATATCTGGAGCTTCACAACCGTGGACAGTCTTGTCATCGACGACATGGAGAGCTACAGAGACGAAGAATTTCTCGAAATCTGGGCCACCTGGGTCGACGGATTCGATGATCCAGCCAATGGTTCCCTCGTGGGCGGCGTCTCAGGTGTCCCGGAGACCGGCATCGTCCAGGGTGGCGGTCAATCGCTTCCCATGGACTTTGGCACCGGCGGCGCCTCAGTTTCCGAGGCGACGCGTACCTTCGACCAGGCACAGGACTGGACCCGATCCGGCATTCAAAGCCTGGTGCTTTACTTCAAGCGAGGTGCGGACAATACCGGTGGCGGCCAAGTGTATGTGAAGATCAACGACACCAAGATAGTGTATGAGGGTGCCGCGGGCCTGCCCCCGGGATGGGATGCTTGGACCCAATGGACCATAGATCTGTCCGCCGTAGCGGATGCCGCGAGCGTGAGGAGCCTGACGATTGGCGTCGAAGGCGCGGGCGCAACGGGTGTGCTCTACGTGGATAGTATCCAACTCTTCAAGAACGCACCGACAGCGTTCCAGCCGCTAAGCTGGTTTGAAGCGGAGTCCGGTGCGATCACCGCACCGATGCAGGTGTTCACGGACGATCCCACCGCCTCGGCAGGTGAGCATATCGGCACTGCGGACAGCATTGGCGATGAAACCGGTAATCCTCCAGCCGATAGCGTTGCGACGTATAGCTTCGACGTACCCGAGGACGGCGTGTATAGACTGGCATTCCGGGTCATCATCACGGGTGGAAACGATTCCTTCTGGGTGCGGATCCCGGGCATGGTGACCAATACCCTAAACCATGCGAGTGGTTGGGTACGGTTTAACGGCATCGAACCCGGCGACACCTGGCACTGGGACGAGGTGCACAGCTGGGAGCCTGACGAATCCTTCCAATTGGTCGACTTCACCCTGTCTGCGGGCACCCACACCCTCGAGGTCGCACGGCGTGAATCCGGCGCATCACTCGATGCCATTGCGTTGATGCAGTGATGTTGTCATTGAACGAGTAACACCAGGGGTCTGTGCCCGACGGCACAGACCTATTTTAGAAACGTGCATCTGGAAGAAACTTATGGAGGTAGCAAGATGACTCGCTTAACCAAGATTTGCACCAGTTTTGTTGTCGTTAGTTTGATGTTTGCCGGTCAAAGTTATGCCGTTGATCCCGATTCGATTCTCGGCATTTGGCTCCTTGACGAGGGCCAAGGTGACGTGACCGAGGATGGCTCCGGCAATGGCAATGATGGCACGCTCATGAATGGACCTGACTGGGTTGCCGGTCAATCAGGCGGTGCCTTGGCGTTCGCCGGGTCATCGACTTACGTTGATTGCGGCACTGCGGAAATGCTCAATGTCGACGTGTTCTCCGTGTCATTTTGGGCCAATTTCCCGGCCACTCAAGGTTGGAACCATATGGTTTCAAGGGGTAGCCATATGGGCGGTGGCAATCCTGGCGCGGTCAATTGGGGCGTCATGATGGTCACCGGCGAGGAGATATTCCTCTATGAATTGTTCAATAACACCGGCTGGACCGGTATCCGAGCGCCGACCACTGCCGGTGAATGGCACCACGTCGTCGCCACCTTTGACGGAACTGAAATACAGCTCTTTCATGACGGCGCATTGGCTGGAACCTCAGGGGGAGGTGTTCTGCTTGACGAGAGTAGACCGTTGCTGATTGGTGCTAGGTCTCACACGGGCCCCGCTAGCTACTTCAATGGAAGTATTGACGAGGTGGGCTATTTTAGTGCCGTTCTTTCGGATGAGGACATTCAAGCGATCATGAACAATGGTCTGGGCGAATTCACGGCGGGCAAGACGGCCGCCGACCCACAGCCGGCCGATCGGGACCCCGATGTGAATAGAAATCATGGTCTGAGCTGGACGGCCGGCACACTCGCGGCGACGCACAATGTGTATTTTGGGACCTC
>JADFHU010000556.1 GCA_022567055.1 Planctomycetota bacterium | reverse complement strand
TAAGATAGCCTCTGAGAACGCCCTTGCGATCCGCGAGGTCCTCCAACAGGTTGATAACAAGTTCGGTCGTCCGGTAGCCACCATGGCAGATCTTTCGAGTGCCATTCACAAGGCCGTCCTCGAGCAGTGGCCCGGGCTGCCCTTCTTCTATTGTCATTGGCACTTTCTAGCTGACGTCGGCAAGGATCTCTTGACCGAATCCTACGGATGCCTGCGTGAACGGCTGCGTCAAAGCAAGATCCGTACCAAGCTACGTTGCTTTTCCAAAAAGGTTGATAAGGCTCTGGGGGACCAGAAGGCTCAGGCACGCTGGATCTGCCAACACCTGGAAACACCGGAACTCTGGCAGACAGACGGTCGATCCCTAAAAGCGTCCGCCATTGCCGCTGGCATGACCGAGTGGATCTTATCGGCATCCGCAGAGGGATACGGCCGAGGTTTTCCGTTTGATCTGCCCCACTTGAGTCTCACTCTGCGTGCCAGAAAAGCGAGGGACATCCTCGAGAACGATGTCTTGGAGCATCTTAAAGGACGTACGCCCCGTGGCGAGAAGCATCTGATGCGCTTACATGGCATCTTGGATTGCTTCCTGAAATCAACGGCTCTGACACGAACCACCCAACACGTTCAAGAGGCAAATGCACTGTTCAGCCGTCTGCGAGAGGCGCTACGTTTAACAGCGCAAGGCTCAGCGAAGGGCCTCAATGAAACGGCTGGCTTTTCAAGTCCCGAGCAAGCGTGCCAAACTGAATCAGAGGTTCATCGTTTGCACCAAGACCTCTGCCGCGAAGGAGAAAAGCAACTATCCATTACGAGAAGAAAAGGCATCGATATCATCGTCCATCATTTGGACAAATATTGGGACGGACTCTTTGGCCATTACCTGGAGGTTGGCGACTCCGATCAGCGTTATATCATGGTGCAGCGGACGAATAATATATCCGAACGATTTTTTCGTGGTGTCAAACGTTTCCTGCGACGCATTAGCGGTAAAAAGAAACTCAACCGTGAAGTGAATGCTCTCGGAGACCAGGCTCTTGTGGTTTTCAATTTGAAGACACCGGCCTATGTGAAGCTAATCTGTGATAGCCTGGACAACCTGCCACAAGCCTTTGCGGAACTCTCCCAGAAAGGTGAACTCAGCAAACACGCTAGAGAACCGTCCGCCAGATACTTGGACAGAAAATCGCGTCGCAGTGACGACTTGCCCGACCAAGTCAAAGCTCTGTTCTCGAGCCATGAACTAGGCTCATCTTCGGGGGTTTAAGCCTTGTCCAGAGCCCTCAGAATCTACAAGAAGGCATGATCTTCGGTCTCCAGGACAAAAAATAACCATGGTTCAACACTATACAATCGCTTTCATCTGTATTGACCTTATGTCCCTGCTACAGAAGGAGTTATACGATATTAATACTAGCACAGTACGACAAACGCAATGCCGACTTAGCCGACAGCACCGAACCGTTGAAAAATATTCTATCCCGATCCTGCTTTCGTCTACTGGGAGCACCTGATATACTTAGTGAATGATGAATACGTCTTCTGGCATGTCGAATCGCTTCAGCCGGCGTAGATTTCTCCGAGAAAGCGGGTGTGGTTTCGGTGCGCTGGCTTTGAGCACCCTACTGGGTCAGGAGTCCATGCTGGCATCGCCAGGTTCGTTGCCCGCTTCTTTGCATCCATCTCCCCATTTTGCGCCACGGGCAAAACGCGTCATCTGGCTGTTCATGCATGGCGGGCCCAGCCATGTCGATTTGTTCGATCCCAAACCGGCCTTGATCGAACATGCCGGCAAGCCCTTGCCGGAGAGTTTCGGGGAAGTCATGACGCGGCGGAAGGTGGCGCGGAATCCTCTGTTGGCTCCGGCCAAACCGTTTCGACGCCATGGCCGGTCGGGTCTCGAGATCAGTGATTTTCTTCCTCACATCGCGAGCTGCGCCGATGAGTTATGCGTGATTCGAAGTTGTCACGGCGACAGTGTGAATCATCCTCAGTCGGTGTACCAGATGAACACGGGATCGATCCTCATGGGCAAACCGAGCCTGGGAAGCTGGGTGGCGTATGGCATGGGTACTGAAAACAAAAACATGCCTGCGTTCATCGTGATGCCCGATCCGGGCAGCGGCATCAAGGGCGGTCCTCCGGCCTGGGGCAGCGGGTTTCTGCCTGCGACGTTCCAGGGCACGACCCTGCGGCCGGGTGACAACCCGATTCTAAACCTTAAACCACACCCGGAACTCGGTGCGCGGCGGCAACGGGATGTGCTGGACCTCATAGGGAAATTGAATCAACAACATCTCGCGGAACGGGATTTCGACGACACCCTCTCCGCTCGCATCAAAAGCTATGAACTGGCCTTTCGCATGCAGACCGAAGCGCCCGATCTGGTGGATCTTTCCCAGGAAACCGAAGAATGTAAACGGCTCTACGGAATCGATGAGTCGGAAACCCGGGAGTTTGGGACCCGCTGCCTGCTGGCCCGGCGCATGGTCGAACGCGGGGTGCGTTTCGTCCAGTTGTACTCCGGAGATACGAGCGGCTGGGACGCGCACAACGACCTTCTTAAGAATCACACCGAATATTGCCGCCGCACGGATAAACCCGTGGCCGGTTTGTTAAAGGATCTGAAACGTCGAGGCCTATTGAAAGATACCCTGGTGATCTGGGGCGGCGAATTTGGACGGATGCCGATGAGTGAAAAAGGGACGGGACGCGATCACAATCCCTGGGGTTACACCGTGTGGCTGGCCGGCGCCGGAGTCAAGGGCGGACTGGCCTACGGCGCGACCGATCCCATGGGCCTACGCGCGGAGCAGGATAAGGTTCATATTCATGACCTCCATGCCACCATCCTACATCTCCTGGGTTTTGATCATGAGCGATTGACGTTTCGACATAATGGCCGGGAAGATCGCCTAACCGATGTGGCGGGAAAAGTGGTTCATGGAGTGTTGTCGTGAAACGCGCGGCGATTCTGGCGTCGATGCTGGGCCTGGTCCTGGCGATCTGGGGCCAGGATGCCAAAGGTGATTATGTCGAAAAACGCCTTTCGGACCGCGATCGGGAACATTGGTTCTGGCGGCCCTTGACCCGTCCTGCTTTGCCTGAAGTCAAACATCCCGAGTTTGTACGGAATCCCATTGACCGTTTCGTGCTGAAGCGTTTGGAGGAAAAGGGGTTGGCATTTCAACCGGAGGCGGACCGCCGAACCTTGATACGCCGGCTCACCTTCGATCTGACGGGATTGCCGCCGACTTCGCAGGAGATCGATGCATTCTTGCATGATTCATCCGGCCAGACCTATGAGGCATTAGTGGACCGGCTTCTTGCTTCGACCGCTTATGGTGAACATGTGGCTCAGGCCTGGTTGGATCTGGCCCGGTTTGCCGAAACCGACGGATTTGAACACGACAAGATTCGGCCGAATGCCTGGCGGTATCGAGACTGGGTGATTGACGCCTTCAATCGAGACATGCCCTACGACCAATTCGTGCAATGGCAAATTGCCGGGGATATTCTGGCTCCGGACAATCTGGAGGCGCCCGTGGCCACCGGATTCCTGCTGGCCGGACAGGACATGCCGGATATCAACTTGAAAGAAGAACGCCGGCACACGGTCTTGAACGAAATGACGGCGACGGTCGGCGCCGCTCTTATGGGGCTCAGTTTTCAATGTGCCCAATGCCACGACCACAAGAACGATCCCATCAGCCAGGCGGACTTTTATCGATTGCGGGCCTTCTTCGAAAGTGGGCTGTCTTTTGATGAACAGGTGGTGGATTCCGAGGAACGTATTGAAGTCTGGCGCGCAGCAAAATCCCAAAGAGACCGCGAGCGTAAACTGAAGGAGAATGAACTTCGTCAGGCGGAAAAAGAGGGAGCCGAGTCTTCACGCATCAAAAAAATGAAGAAGCACGTGGAGCAGATCGGTAAGCGCTCTCTGCCTCCCGTGAACAGGGGACGCGTGATGAGCGAAGAAGGTAAGCGCGTCATCTCCCACCTGATGATTCGAGGAGATTTCCGGCGTGCGGGAATGGAAGTGCAGCCCGCGTTTCCTCGCATCGCCAACCTGGCCGACACGGCTCCGGACTTGAAAGATTCGGGAAGAGCACGGGCCGAACTGGCAGCCTGGCTGACCCGGGACGATCACCCCCTGGTCACGCGCACCATGGCGAATCGGATTTGGCAGCTCCACTTCGGACGGCCGCTGGCGCCTCAGCCCAACGATATGGGGCGGGCGGGAGAACCGCCTTCTCATCCCGATTTATTGGATTGGCTGGCGTTGGAACTGCCCCGCCGGGGATGGAGCCTCAAGGCGATGCATCG
>JADFHU010000555.1 GCA_022567055.1 Planctomycetota bacterium | reverse complement strand
GAGCCCCAGGATCTCCGCCTACCTCGAACTCCCCGACGACACCGATCTGGCGATCACCAGGAAACACATAAACACCATCAGCGCCGCCGCGGAGCAACTGCGTGAGGAATTTATCGACCATGAAAGCGGTCAATCTCTCGTCGCCAATATCCTGGAGGTGAGCGGGGCCTACCGCGCCTCCTCCCACTACGACCAGTCCCGGGGCATGGTGGCCGTCGAACTTATGCCTCCCAGCCTACGCGGCAAGGAAAGCATCAAGAACAGCGTGATCGTCAAGCGTTGGCGGGAGATCGTGGGGGACATCCCCGGTGCCGTCTCCTTAAGAATCCGCAGCGACGAGATGAGCAGAAGGCGTCGGGAGGACTACGACGAAGAGGCCCTGGAGTTGGAACTACGCGGCCCGGCTTCGGAGCAAAAAAACGAGATTGCCCAACGGATCGCCGACGTCCTGAGAGAGGTCGAGGGGATCACCACTGCCTGGGCCAAGGTCAACTACGGTCAGGACGAGCTGGAATTCAGCCTAAAACCGCGGGCAGTGGAACTCGGTCTCACGCAGCAAGCCCTGGCCGAGCAGGTCCGCCAAGCCTTTTACGGTGAGGAGGCCCAGCGCATCCTGCGTGACAATGACGACATCCGCGTCATGGTCAGACTGCCCCGCCAGGCACGTGAGTCCCTGCACACCCTGGATCGCCTCAGAATTCGCACCCCTGCCGGCGCGGAAGTGCCCCTCTACACGATCGCGGACGTGACCTTCGTCAAGGCCCCTTCCCGGATCGAACGCAATGACCGAGCCCTGGTGATTCGCATCGGCGCCATGCCCGAGGACGAGACCGTGGACATCGTCCAGATCGCCCAGCAGGTGACACCCATGATCCAGGCGATGGTCAACGAAGGGACCGACCTCTCCTTCCTCTTCCGGGGTTACATCGCCGAGCACGCCGAATCCCGCCAGCGAACGATCATCGGTTTCATCGCGCTCTTCTTCGCCCTCTACGGCCTGCTGGCCATCCCCTTCAAGTCCATTGTGCAGCCCATCTACGTCCTGATCTCCGTGCCCTTCGGCATCGTCGGCGCCTTGTTGGGCCACATCGTGATGGGCATCACACCTTCCTTCCTCTCGGTTTTCGGGATGCTGGCGGTGGCCGGCATCGTCGTGAATGACGCGCTGGTCCTGGTCGATTACGTCAACCGGCGCTGCCAAGAAGGCGTGCCCTTAAGGGTGGCCGTTCAGGAGGCGGGCGCCAGGCGTTTCCGCCCCATCGTGCTCACCTCTGTCACCACCTTCGCCGGTCTGGTCCCCATACTGCTGGACCGATCCCTGCAGGCCCAGTTCCTCGTCCCCATGGCCGTGACATTGGGGGCCGGCATCTTGGTGTCGACGGCGATTACGCTGTACCTCATTCCCTGTGCCCTGCTGCTGGGTGATGATTTCGGCAAAGCGTTCGCCTCGGTTCGCAACTGGTATTTGCGGCCCTTTCGCAAGGCGACAGTTGAAACACCGGTGATCAGTGAATCGGTAATCAGTAATCGGTAATCAGTGATCAGTCAGTCGTTCTGACTAGCCCGTTCTCCTCCGTCGAACACCAGATTATCTGTCCATCTGGTGTGCCCAGACGTCGCCAAAGCTCCTGATAAGGGATCGGCAAGAAATAAATTGGGCATTTTGGGGTTCAAGTGTGCCGTAGATTTGGTCGCGCCGATTGAGCCAAACCGGAGGTGTAGTGGGCTACAGTGAGGATTTGGCGATTGAGAAGCGGCCAAAGATGCGGTGCAATTGGGCATCCAAAAGTCCAAGTTATTTCTTGCCGGTTCCTTAACAGTGCCTAAGTCCGCTGAAAACAATGCCCAGCCACCCAGGGTTCGAGAGGCAGGGCTTCATAGCTCTGTAAGAGAGGCTGGCGATGGCCTATCCCTTATTCACCCTCACTGGGTGGCGTGAGGTCAGCCTCACTGGGTGGCGTGGGGTCAGCCTCACTGGGTGGCGTGGGGATCTGGAAGGTGTCCGCGAAGGGACCCTTGCGCTCGGGCTCTCGTTTCGCTTTGGCCGCTCCGCCCTTGGCTCCCTTGCCTCCCTTGGCTTCTTCGGCAGCTTGGTCTTCCGCCGCCCATTGGACCCGCCTCAGACTCAAGCCGATTTTGCGTGCATCCGTGTCCACCTTGAGGATTTTGACTTCCACCTCTTGATCGGGTTGGACCACGTCCTGGGGCTTGTCCACCTTGTGGTCGGCCAACTCGGAGATATGGAGCAGTCCTTCCAGTTCTTTCTCGAGTTCGACGAAGGCGCCAAAGTTGGTGAGTTTGGCGATCTTACCCTTGATAATGTGACCCGGGATGTACTTGTCCGGGATGGCATGCAGCCAGGGATCTTCGCTCAATTGCTTGACACCGAGCGAGACGCGGCGTTTTTCCCCGTTGACTTCCAGGACCACGCACTTGATCGGTTGGTCTTTTTCCAAGACTTCGCGGGGATGACCATATTTTCGCGTCCAACTGAGATCGGAGACATGGATCATGCCGTCGATGCCCGGTTCAATCTCGACGAAGGCGCCGAAGTTGGTCAAGCTGCGGACGGCAGCGGTGACCAGAGTTCCGACTGGGTACTTCTGGGCCGCGACAGACCAAGGATTGGTCTCGGTCTGCTTGAGACCCAGGGAGATCTCTTGCTTCTCTTTGTTAACACTGAGAACGACGACTTCGATCTCATCGCCGAGGTTGACCATCTCACTTGGATGCCCCAGCCGTTTGGTCCAGCTCATTTCGCTGATATGGACGAGGCCTTCGATACCGTCTTCCAAGCGGACAAAAGCGCCGTAATTCATGATATTGACGATCTTGCCCTGAACGCGGGAGTCGATGGGGTAACGGCTTTCCACATCATCCCAGGGGCAACTGCTCTTCTGCTTGAGGCCGAGCGAAATCTTCTCGTGTTCCTTGTCGACACCGATCACGACGCATTCGAGTTCCTGATCCAGATCGACCACCTCCGAGGGATGCGAAATGCGGCCCCAACTGAGATCGGAGATGTGCAGGAGTCCGTCCAGACCTCCGAGGTCTACGAACACACCAAAGTCGGCGATGTTCTTGACCACGCCCGTACGGCGCTGACCGACCTCGATCTCGTTGAGGATCTTCTCCTTGGCGCTTTTACGTTCCTCTTCGACGAGTTTGCGTCTCGAGACCACGATGTTGCGACTTTCGACATCGATCTTTAGGATCTTGCATTCAACCTCTTTGCCGATGAACCGACTGATGGCACCCGGTTTACGGATATCGACCTGCGACGCCGGCAGGAACACCGGCACGCCGATATCGACCAGCAGGCCACCCTTGATACGGCGAACGACCCGACCACAGACGACGTCGCCCTCGTTCTTGGTATTGATGATGTTCTCCCAGCCCCGGATGGCATCGGCCTTCCGTTTGCTCAGGAGAATCAGGCCGCTTTCCGAGTCGGTGTCTTCGAGCAAGACCTCGATCTCCTTGCCGGGCACGATGTCGGCCGGATCGTTGAACTCCGCCGCGTCAACGACGCCTTCGCTCTTCAGACCGACCTCGACGATGACGTCATTGCCCAATTGCTGAGCAATCGTCCCCGTCAGAATGGTACCGGGCAGGTTTGAATCGACCTTGTTCTGTAGAATTTCTTCGAGGTGCTCATGCTCGCTATCACCGAACATCTCACCTATCTGCGCATCGATCTGGTCTTCCGACAAGCCGAGCCTGCTAATTAGATTTCTATCAACCATACAAACAATCCCACTGCGGCGCTGGAATCCGAGTCTGGAACGCCCCGCAATCGCATTCTCAGGCCCGTGTGCTTAAGTGCACATCGTAGACTACCATTTTTAGCACACACCCACGCAGTGTATGCACATGATACTAGATCGTACCCGGAAAAAAGCATTGTTATCACATAATGTCGGAAATAGCAAGACCTTATCTATCGCCCCCTGAAGATGAGATGGAGAATCTGTAACTTGTTATTTTGGAGATTCGGCTGAAAAAGTCAATACTCTGCAAGAATTTCTGCATTATTGGGCTGAAAACAATGGTGACATTGGCTGTTTGTGGGGTTATTCAGCGGAATCTAACTTGAAGGTTGACCCCAAGTAGCCCCTCAAAGTGAAAAGCTCTTTCATTTGTTGGGCCTGGTTCAAACCAGGGTAACAATGTGTCTGGATCGAAATCGATATCGAAATCGGGATCGAGAAAAGGCTTTGGTGCTACCATTGTCCTGATGGATGAAAGCAGATTTCGATAGCGATTTCGATTTCGATCCTGAAACGACGGTTGCTCAGTGTTACCCGGAACCGTATATTATTGAACTAGGT